>CAZYQB010000292.1:0-2969 GCA_964649595.1 uncultured Oscillospiraceae bacterium
CTTTTGCCATGCGACAGGTCTTTTGCCATGCGACATTTGCTTTCGTGATGTCAGCATCATAGCACACTCCAAACTGTTTGAACAGCTTGTTATGCAAACTATCAAGGTTTGTTCGGACTGATGCCACAATTTGCATTTCCTCACTGTTTTCATCCAAATGTCATCAACTTAGTCACTGACATTAGATGAAAGCGATGCCGAAAGGTTCTCCTGTGTAAGGGGAACTGTCACCGAAAGTGACTAAAAGGGCATAACACTTTGCCTTCGGAACAAGTTTTCAAAAGAAATCCTGTTACAAGCCAATATTTACCCCGTCTTCCCCATCGGTATTATATATATGTGCTTTTATGTCCGTCATTCTCGTTTATCGCCTCTATATTCCGCTGAAAATTGCAAAAACCACCGCGGACAGCCTTGAAAGCCATCCGCAGCGGTGCGATTTATTGTATCAGCCGCCAAGTAGCAAAATTAGTACTTCGGGCGAGCAGTATAATGGGTGTGCAGCAGTTCATGTGCCTTATGAGAGTTCGGTTCACCGAAGTACTCGGCATAAAGCTTCTGAACAGAGGGATTCTCGTGAGACTTGCGCAGGGTCTTGCCTGCATCCTCGCCGTAGAGCGCCTTTGCACGCAGTACGCGCGGGTCGGTCTTGACGCGCTGCTCGGGAGAAACGATCGGCTGACCGCCGCCGTTTACGCAGCCGCCAGGGCAGCCCATGACCTCGATGAATGTATAGCTCTTCTCGCCGTTCTTTATCATATCCAGCAGCTTGCTTGCCGCACCGGTGGAATGGGCAACCGCAACGGAGATGGGAGTACCTTCCAGATCGATGGTAGCTTCCTTGATGCCGTCCAGACCGCGGACTGCTTCAAAGTCAACCTTCTCAAGGGTCTTGCCGGTGATAACTTCATAGGCGGTACGCAGAGCAGCTTCCATAACGCCGCCAGTTGCACCGAAGATGACGCTCGCGCCGGTAGAATCGCCCAGCATCTCATCAAAATCCTGATCGGGCAGATCGTTGAACTGGATGCCTGCGCGCTTGATCATACGAGCCAGTTCACGAGTAGTGATGACCACGTCAACCTCATTGTTCATCTCGGGACGTGCGCGCTCATACTTTTTGGCGGTGCAGGGCATGACGGATACCACGAAGATATCTTCAGGATCGATGCCTGCCTTTTCGGCATAGTAGCTCTTGATGACCGCGCCCATCATCTCGTGAGGAGACTTGCAGGAACTGAGGTTATCGAGGAACTCCGGATAATTATGCTCGCAGAACTTGATCCAACCGGGAGAGCAGGAGGTGATCATGGGCAGAACGCCGCCGTTCTTCACGCGGTCGATCAACTCATAGCCTTCCTCCATGATGGTCAGGTCAGCGGCGAAATCGGTATCGAATACCTTGTCAAAGCCCAGACGGCGCAGCGCAGCAACCATCTTGCCGGTGACGGAGGTACCCATGGGCAGACCGAATTCTTCGCCTAGCGCAGCGCGGACAGCGGGAGCAGGCTGCACAACGACGTGCTTGGTGGGATCTGCGATGGCAGCGAATACCTTGTCGGTGTCGTCACGCTCGGTCAGAGCGCCGGTCGGACAGACCGCAATGCACTGACCACAGTTGATGCAGGCGGTTTCCGCCAGAGACATATTCCACGGAGACGCAATGGCCGTGTTGAAGCCGCGCTTGATCGCGCCGATAACGCCCACGTTCTGAACCTTGGAGCAAACTGCAACGCAGCGGCGGCACAGCACGCACTTGCTGTTGTCGCGGATGATGGCAGCGGAAGCGTCGTCCTTGATGGACTCGGTCACTGCGCCGGCATAGCGGAACTCATCATCAACGCCATATTCACGGCACAGATTCTGCAGTTCGCAATTGGTGGAGCGAACGCAGGAGAGGCACTTCTTGTTATGGTTGGAGAGCAGCAGCTCGAGGTTGGTCTTGCGGGCAGCGCGCAGAGCAGGCGTGTTGGTCTTAACCTTCATGCCGTCCACGGCAGGAGCCACGCAGGCAGCCTGCCATGCGCGTGCGCCGGTATCCACGACACACAGGCGGCAAGCGCCGATTTCATTGATGTCCTTCAGATAGCACAGGGTCGGGATGCGGATTCCGGCAGCGCGAGCAGCTTCCAGCACGGTAGAACCGGCAGGAACCGAAACCTCAACGCCGTCGATGGTAAGCGTAATCATGTTCATTTAAGGTTTCCTCCTCACTTACTTCTTGGAGATCGCACCGAACTTGCACTTATCCATGCAGGCACCGCACTTGAGGCACTTGTCGGTGTTGATGACGTGGGGCTGCTTGACCGAACCGGAGATCGCACCGGCAGGACAGACACGGGCGCACATGGTGCATCCGCGGCACTTTGCAGGCTCGATGACGTAGCTGAGCAGCTTCTGGCAGACGCCTGCGGGGCAGCGCTTCTCATAGATGTGCGCTTCGTATTCATGACGGAAGTGCTTGAGAGTGGACAGAACCGGATTGGGCGCGGTCTGACCAAGTGCGCACAGAGCGCTTGCCTTGATGCTGGCAGCCAGAGACTCGAGTTTTTCGATGTCGCCGTCCTCGCCCTTGCCATCTACGATGCGGTCGAGGATCTCCAGCATACGGCGAGTACCGACACGGCAGGGAGGGCACTTGCCTCAGTACTGATCAACAGTGAAGTCGAGGAAGAAACGAGCGATGTCAACCATGCAGTTATCTTCATCCATGATAATCATGCCGCCGGAGCCCATCATGGAGCCGGCTGCAACCAGATTATCATAGTCAACGGGGGTATCGAGCATACTTGCAGGCAGACAGCCGCCGGAAGGACCGCCGGTTTGAACAGCCTTGAATGCCTTGCCCTTCGGGATGCCGCCGCCGATCTCATAGATGATCTCGCGCAGAGTGGTGCCCATGGGAACTTCGACCAAACCGGTATTGTTGATCTTGCCGCCCAGAGCGAATACCTTGGTGCCCTTGGAGC
>CAZYQB010000293.1:0-2953 GCA_964649595.1 uncultured Oscillospiraceae bacterium
ATTATCGTGCAGGTGATCCACAGAGGGATATTCATTGGCGCGCTACTGCTCGTATGGGGCAGCTTCAGGTCAAGGTGCGTGATTATACCGCCGATCCGCGTGCGTTGGTGATTCTCAACGTTCAAGGCTCCGAGGAGCAATGGGGCGATCTGATGGAGTACGAACAAGAGATCATAGAGCAAGGAATCCGTGTTGCGGCGACTTTGTGTATGCGTGCGCTTAATGCCGGCGTGGAGGCAGGATTTGCCAGCAACGGATGCATGATGGATGAAAAAAACACCGGAAAGACCATCTATATTCCTGTGCGAAATGGCATGGCACAACGTGAAGAACTGCTTGCGGCGATGGCGCGAATGGAGATTCATCGTGAGATGAATTTTACCACTTTTCTTGAAACATTCAGCAATGTCAGCGGCATAGATATGCTGATACTGTCTGTATATGAAAGCGAGCAGATCGACCGGAGAATCGATCTGCTGCGCAGAGGCGGAAATTCAGTGACATTTATGAAGTTGAAAAGGGGGAAGTGATATGCGGCGGATGTTTGAAGCGCTTCGAAATGCCTGCTTTTTCCTGCTGTGCTATGCAGCAGTTCCGCTGTTTGCCGGTCAGATCCTACTGAACGAATGCCGCGCAGGGCTGGGGATATTGCTTTTGCTGATCCCCGTTTCTTTTCTGCTTTCACTCGTCCCCGGAAAGGTGGGCGGCAGACGCAAGGAAGAAGCGCCGATCATTCGTCAGTCGCGCGGCAGTGATCCGGATCCGGATAGAAATCTTCGAAACGAAGAACTGCCGATGCCCGAGAGACGTTCTTTTCCATTGCGCGCCGTGTGCTGCCTGATTGCAAGCATTGCGGTGGGGGCAGGGATGTATCTGCTGCCGGTCGAAGTCGTGCAGTCTGCGGCGATCTTTCGACGGGTCTGCATGGCGATTGTCATGGCGGCAATGCTGCCGATGGCGCTTCGGGTAGTCGTGCTTCGGGAGGAAGATACCGGAAGCATGGTTGCCGGACTGATTATGTATATGCTCTGCGGTGTGGCGGCGCATTTTATGAAGGATGCGCTTTTCGAGCAGTGGCTTACTGTTTTTGCGTTTTGCTTCCTGCTCTTTGGTGCATTTAGTATGAATGACCGTTCGGTAAGACGCGGCGCATCGGTGGGTGAGGAGGTGCGTCCGCCTGCCGCGATGCGCCGTAGAAACCGCCTGATGCTCGGAGTTCTGGCGGTTATCGGTGGTATTGCGATCTATTTTGACAGGATTCGGGAAGTAGTTTCCTCTGCGGTGTGGTGGATCATGCGAATGATCGGCAAGTTTATCGCATGGCTGTTCAATCTGGGTGCATCCGATGAAGTTTCCAGCGGTACCACCGGCGGCGGCGGACAGATGGACATGGCAGCCGTATTCGGCACCTCTGAAAAGAGTGTGTTCTGGGAATACATGGAAAAGGTCATGTTCGTTGTGGTCATCATTGCTCTCATAGGCGTGATATGCCTGTTTGGAAGAAGAATATGGCGCATTCTTGTCGATCTGACCCGGCGGCTGATTATACGAATTAAAGGTTTTGCGGCAGCGGTGGGAGAGGATTATCAGGATGAGCAGGAAAGCCTGTTTGACTGGGGGGAAACTACCAAAGAACTGGGAGAAGGGCTGAAGGAGCGCCTTGCAAGAATGATGAAGCGTGAAAAGCGCTATGAGCAGATGAATGTCCGCGAGAGGATGCGCTACATCGTAAAGATACTTTACAGACGCAGCGAGCATCCGCAGGGGCTGAAGAGCCTGACGGTGCATGAGGCGATGCAGGTGATAAACACGGGCGATGCACAGCCCGAGGAAATCGCACGCATCTACGATCAGGCGCGGTATGCGCAGCAGGAAACAAACATAGAAATCGTGGATCGCCTGAGAAAGGAAGCAAAGGTATGACCGACAATCTTCGTCTGAAAATAAGCAGCCTGCCGGATTCGCCGGGATGCTATCTGATGAAATCGGGCGGAACGGTCATCTATGTGGGCAAGGCAAAAAATCTCAAAAATCGCGTCCGTCAATATTTTCATGATAGTTATCACACGCCCAAGGTGCAGGCGATGGTCGATAAGGTGGATGATTTCGACATCGTGCTGGTGGATGGCGAGCTGGAAGCGCTCATCTTAGAGTGCAACCTCATCAAGCTGCATAAGCCGTGGTATAATATACTTCTCAAGGATGACAAGCATTATCCCTATATCCGGGTAGATATGAAGCAGCCGTTTCCTACGGTGGATCTGGTGCGGCGCCCGGAAAAGGACGGCGCAAAATATTTCGGACCATACATCGGCACAACAGTTATTCGGGAAATGTTGGATGTGGTGCGTATGCTTTTTCCGATTCGTACCTGCAATCGCGCGATCCATTCCGAAAAACCGGTCAGACCGTGTGTTCATTATGAGATCGGACAGTGTATGGGTCCGTGTGCCGGGAAGGTGGATCAGCAGACCTATCATGAAATGATGAAAAAGGTGCTGGAATTTCTGGGCGGCAACGATGCTCCGGTAAAGGACGAGCTGAATCAGCGGATGCGCGAAGCGGCGATGACGCTCAATTACGAGCGCGCAGCGGTATATCGAGACCGGCTCAAGGCGATCGAGCAGGTAATGCAGAAGCAGAAGGCGGTCGTGACCGGGGGCAGCGATCAGGATGTGCTGGCAGCCATTCGTCAGGGCGATGATGCAATGGTGCAGCTGCTCATCATCCGGGGCGGCAAGCTGATCGGATCGGAAACTCATGTGTTGGAGCGCGCCGGTGACGAGGCGGCAGAAAAGGTGCTCTGCTCATTTATGCTGCAATACTATGCTGAGGACAATATTCCTCCGCATGACATACTGGTGAGCACCATGCCTGAGGAAAGCGAAGCTCTGTCGGCGAACATTACGATGTGGTTTATACGGGAACCCTCCCTCCTTACACCGACCAGAGT
>CAZYQB010000294.1:0-2935 GCA_964649595.1 uncultured Oscillospiraceae bacterium
ACTTGGCTCTCTGTTTTTCTATTCACTTGTTACCCTTCTATTGTACCGCAACAGTTAGTGAAATGCACTAAACACAAAGAGCTTGATTTTCACAGCACAGTCTGATATACTATTGTCAAGCGCATGATCCTGCAAATGTAGAAAAAGCAAAGAAATAAGAAAGGAGTCCGACCAATGGCAAGCATCCAATATCACAAATTGGTGCGCGACCGCATTCCCGAAATCATCGAAAAGTCAGGCAAAGCGTGCTTGTGGATAACTTTAAACGATAACGAGTATCTTGAAATGCTCGATCAAAAGTTGACCGAAGAACTTACCGAATACCAAGAGAGCAAGTCGATGGAAGAGCTTGCTGACCTTCTGGAGGTTATTCATGCCGCAGCAGCAGCCCACGGAAGTTCCATCGAAGAAGTCGAGCGCATCCGCCTTGAAAAGCGCACCGAACGCGGCGGATTCGAGGAGAAAAAGCTGCTACTTGAAGTAAAAAATCAATAACTGCAAAATACCGCCCTCACGATGCATGAGAACGGTATTTTTTTCTTTGAGTTGAGATTCTATGAGTCGAGAATGGAATACAGAATGTCATTATTTCGTTGTCGCGAAATATTCAGGATATTCTTCAAAGAAATTGCCGAATATCGATCGTCAGTTTTTCTTCTAAATTAATCAGTCGCTTGGTGATGTCCTTTGCCTTCTCCTCCGCTGCCTCATACTGATTGAGATAACGGTTGAGTGATTTTACGCCCATATTGCAGCCATCCGTCATCAGATCGGCGATCGTCTCATCCGATTCTTCCATCGACAGCTTCATATTAGTTTTCAGCCACGACATTCCCTGAATCATAGGATTCGGATCCTTGCCCTGATCCTCGTATCGGTGCAGACTTGCCTGCACTTCTCCCTTGAGTTGCTCGTGCTCTTTTTTACACTCTTCCAGACAGTTTTTAAACTCCGCGTCTTTTACCTTTGGCAGCACTTCCTCAATAGACGATACACCCATCTTGATTCCTGCATCGCATTCCCTGAGCAATTTGATCGTATCCGCTTCAATCATTTTATTTATCCTCCTTTCAGATTGTTTTATCAGTATACCACCTCGCTTACTACGCTATTCTCAAAGCTCATCGTAAATTTCCTTTTGCCTCTATACGGCAGTATATGCTATAATACAAATAAATCACGTCTGAAAGGCAGGCTTCTATATGTCCGCAGGAAAAACACAAATCCGTGACTTTACCCATGGAAATATCACCAAACAGCTCATCGTGTTTGCTGCTCCGCTGTTTTTGTCCAATCTGCTTCAGATTTTCTACAATATGGCTGATATGGCAATCGTAGGCAAGGTGCTTGGCAAAGTGGGGACTTCTGCAGTGTCAGTCGGAGGTGATGTTTCTAATTTTCTGACCTTCTTTGCAATGGGCTTCTCCAGCGCCGGGCAAGTACTGATCGCCAAATATATCGGAATAAAGGAGCAGAATAAAATCGGTCGTTTCGTAGGAACGATGAGTGGATTTCTGCTGCTGTCATCGCTTATCATCAGTGCTGTCGCCCTGATTTTTCAGGACAGCATACTGCAGCTGATGAACACTCCTATCGAGGCATACGATGGTGCCGCTGACTATTCCGCCGTATGCATGGTAGGTCTTGTATTCATTTATGGCTATAATATCGTCAGCGCAGTTCTCCGAGGCATGGGCGATTCAAAGCATCCGTTTATATTCATCGGTATTGCCGCAATACTCAATGTCGTACTGGATATACTGTTTGTTGCTTATATGCATATGGGTACCAAGGGTGCAGCGCTTGCCACAGTCATCAGTCAAGCAGTCAGCTTTATTTCCTGTACGATATTCCTGTTTGTTCGCCGTGACCAATTCCAACTCACTATGAAATTCAAAGATTTCTTTCATTGGAATCGAGAAATGCTCTTTGCACTCCTCAAGCTCGGCACACCGATGGCAATAAAATCAGGCTCGGTATATGTATCAAAACTGTTCGTCAACTCGTGGATCAACTCCTATGGCGTAGAAGTCTCTGCCTTCGCTGGCATCGCCAACAAGGTTTCAAGCATTGCGAATCTTGTTTCTAACTCCATGAATACTGCTGGTTCCACTATGGTCGGACAGAATATCGCTGCCGCAGAGTTTGACCGAGTTAAACAGATACTTCGCTGTCTTGCTTCGATCACCCTGAGCATTGCCGCCATTATTTCCACGATGATCTGTCTGTTCCCCGATGCTGCCTTCGGCTTCTTCACCGACGATCCTACCGTGCTTGTTATTGCTGACAAGTATTTACCCATCGCCGTGCTTTTGTTCTTCGGCGCCGCGCTGCGTTCGGTCATGAACGCACTCATCAACGGCAGCGGCAACTACAAGATCAACTTCGCTACCGCCATTCTCGACGGCATCATCATGCGAATCGGATTTTCCGTACTGTTTGGTCTGACCCTTGGCATGAAGCACTACGGATTCTGGTTGGGCGATGCACTGGCAGGATTTACCCCGTTCTGGATCGGTGTAGTGTTTTATTTTACAGGGCTGTGGAAAAAATCCGCCGGAAAACAGTCTGCTCAGAAAACTGCTTGATATTCCCATACTTATCGCCTATAATATGACCATCGCATCTATCGCTATATGATCGAAAGGATGATTTCTTATGTCCCATATTTTCGGTGCACGCGCCCACGATTATCCCGGTCAGACACCTGAAGAGCATTTCTCCGCCATCCTCGCCGACGGCATGACCACCGTACAGCTGGCGATTCCGAAGTCCTTCGGCGCAGCCTACCCCACTCCGCAGCCGCTGCTTGACGACATCCGCGCCGCACTCCTCAAGAAAAATATGACCGTCACGGTGCTGGGCTGCTACATCAATCCCGCCCTTGAGGATGAAGGAGCGCGCCTTGCACAGGTCAATACCTACATTAGCGCCA
>CAZYQB010000295.1:0-2914 GCA_964649595.1 uncultured Oscillospiraceae bacterium
CTGCAGGATCAAACATTAAACGCCCATACCCACCCCGTCAACCTTCCCGGCTCTATGAATAACATAATCCGGGACTGCACAAAAAATAAGCACAGCCGCACCGTCAGTATTCCACAATCTCTTGCGGAATTGTTGAAAAAGCAACAACTCTGGCAAAAAGAAAATCGCCTTCGCTTAGGTGATCAATACATTGCATCCGACTACGTCTGCACCATGCCCAATGGACGCCTCATCCGTTCCAACGAGCTCTCCGCTGCCCTCTCGGGTCTATGCCGCTTCCATGATCTGCGCCACCTCAGCGCCTCCCTCCTGCTCGATGCCGGCTATTCCGCCGCCTCCGTTGCTGACCGCATCGGTCATACAACTCCCGCCACAACCATGCGCGTCTATGCCCATTCCCTCAAAGAACGTGATCGCCTCGCCGCCGAAGAACTCGACCGCCGCTTCCAAATCAAAACCTGACGTGGCGCAGATGTGGCATTTATACACTCCACCACCTTTTATACATCCCCAAAAACATCAAAAACCACCGTTAAACGGTGGTTTTTTAATGTCTCTAAACTCAATCCCCAAAATATGGCATTATATGATATTGTACCAATTTTACCACGAATACGCAAATGAAACTACGGTTATTCTTTTTCAGAATTTGGAATTTCAGCAGCCTGCCAGCTTTTCGATGGCGTGCGCCATAATGCGGATGCTCAGCATCAGCTTCTCCACCTCGATAGATTCATCCGCCACATGACACGGATCGACATCGCCAGGAAAACATGGACCGAACGCTACCGTATTGGGCATGGTGCGCGAATAGGTACCTCCGCCGATGGCTACGGTATAAGCATCTTTACCGGTGATATCGTGATATACCTCCAGCAGACCCTTGACCACTTTATGTTCTGCCGGAACGTGCAGCACACCATGACCACCCAGATGGCGAACCGAGAAGGGCGTTTTGTAAAGCGCCATACACATTCTGCCGCAGGTTACTCCTTCGCCCTCCTGCTCCACGATGATCGGATAGCGGATATCCAGACGTGCAGTCATCACCTTGCCGTCAAAGCGCAGAATACCCATATTACAGGTCAGCTTTCCGCTAAGTTCATCCTCGATGGCAATACCCAGAGACTGACCATGACCTTCCAGACCGATCTTCTCCGCCAGCGTGCAGACGGCTTCGCGGCTACCGCTGCCAGCTCCTGCATTTTTTAGGGCGATGAGCAAAATACCTGCCGCATTGATGCCCAAATGCGGTGTAGAAGCGTGTGCAGAAACGCCGTTTGCGATCACTTTTGCACGTCCATTCCCCAAATCGATCACTTCAACGCGCTCATCAGCAATTCGCTGTTTCAGTTCTTCACAGCTCACCCTCTGCACGCCAACCTCCGCCCATGCCATGCCGGGCACGACATTCGGACGCTCGCCCGCATACAGAGAAAATACCGGAATTTCCGCGTCGTCGTCGCTTTCGCATACGGCGGTCAACATAATGCCCATGCCGCCCTTCTCAATGTTGATGACTGGATATTCCGCATCAGGAGAAAAGCCGTAATCTGGCAGCTTGCAGCAGGATGCATAATGCTTCATGTCGGTCATACCGGTTTCCTCATCGCAGCCCAGGATCAGACGCACTGTATCTTTAAGATTTACCCCTGCGTCGCGCACTGCGCGCATGGCATACAGCGCGCCGATGGCAGGTCCCTTATCGTCGATCGCGCCGCGTGCATAGAATCGTCCGTCCACGATCTCACCGCCAAAGGGATCATGCGTCCATCCGTCGCCTGCGGGAACGACGTCCAGATGCGCCAGAATGCCCATCGTCTGTTCACCATTGCCCATTTCCACATGACCTGCCCAGCCGCCAAAATTTTCGGTCTTAAATCCCATTTCTGCCGCATCACTCAGCGCCAAATCGAGCATTTTCCGAACCTGCGAGCCAAACGGCTTGCCTTCGGAAATGTCCTCTCCTGCCTTGCTGTCTACAGCCACCCAACTGCGCAGCTTTTCAATGATCTCCTCACGCCAGCCTTCGATCAAAAGATCGATCTTCTCATTATACTTTGCCTTCATCTCAATTCGCTCCGTTTCACTTTTTATGCTTCCGGATCTCCGTTTTCCGCTTTATGGAGAGCATCATAGATATTCTGCGCTGTCTGCACGGACACGCTTTGAACTTCGCATATTTCTTCCAAAGAGGCATTCATCAACGCTTCCATCGTTTCAAAATGCTTGAGAATCGCACGCTTGCGCACCGGACCCACGCCGGGAATCTCATCAAGTCGGGATCGGAGAGCGTGCGCACCGCGCAGCGATCGATGATGCGATATGGCAAAGCGATGCGCCTCATCGCGCAAACGCTGTATCAGATGCAGCGCCGGGCTGTGTCGATCCAGCAGAATCGATTCCTGCTGATCGGGCAGTATGATCTCATCCACACGCTCCGCCAGACTGAATATCGGAACGGATACCCCCAGTTCCTCCATTGCCTCAATGGCTGCATTAAGCTGTCCGCGTCCGCCGTCAATAAGGATCAGATCGGGCAGATCAGAAAACTTTCCGCCTGCCGGATCAAGTCCGCCTGCAATGCGCTCCTCGCGCTCCGTCAAGCCGTGGCGCAGCCGACGCGTGAGTACCTCACGAATAGACGCAAAGTCATTCGGTCCGTCTACCGTTTTAATCCTGAAGTATCTGTAATCCCGATTGGCAGGCTTTCCGTTTTTCATGACCACCATCGAACCTACCGACTGCGCGCCCTGCGTATTGGATATATCATAGCCCTCGATGCGCGCAGGAAATACATTCAAGCCCAGCACATTCATCAGTTCCTCCAATGCGCCAATGGTACGCGCATGACTGGACTGAAGCTGCTTTTCGCGCTTGATCGCCGCATCACCCACATTTTTGACCGCCAGCT
>CAZYQB010000296.1:0-2912 GCA_964649595.1 uncultured Oscillospiraceae bacterium
TGCATTTGCGCCGTTGATGTTCCAGCACTGAACGGCATCGGCGGTCAGATTCAGACCCAGACGCTCCACAAGCGCGCTGCCGGTCAGGGTTTCCTGCTCGTCGGACTTGACGATGGCGGCAACCTTCTTGCTCATATCGCCTTCCATAGCGGAAGCGGTCAGCTCGACAGCCAGCACGCTGCCCATGATGTCGGCAGCTTTGGCGTTTACGATGTCGGTCAGCTTGCCCTTGGCGATGATCTGTACCTTGATGCGGTCGATCACATCGAAGTCGGCATCCTTGCGCATGGTCTGGATCTTGGAGATGACCTCGCGCACATAGCCCTCCTCGATCAGCTCAGGCGTGAGGTTGGTATCCAGAACCACGGTCATGTCGCTTTCGACCTGTGCCACGAAGCCCGGCTTCTGCATGGGGCGAGTCAGTACATCGCTTTCAGACAGTTCAACGGTGGTGCCGTTTACATCGAAGCAGACCTTTTCACCGCGTGCGAAGGCATCCACCACATCGTTGCCGTCCATAGTCTTGAGCTGTGCACCGATCTTGCCCAGCAGCTTTCCGTAGCGCGGACCGAGGGTGCGCATCTGCGGCTTGAGCTCATAGGTGGTGAACTCGCGTGCGTCAGACACGAAGGCGACCTTCTTGACGTTCAGCTCGTCGGCAATCAGCTCGGCAACTGCCCCGTCCAGCTCAGCGCCCTTGACGTACATGGTGGAGATGGGCTGGCGAACCTTGATGTTTGCCAGATTGCGGCAGGCGCGACCCAGCTGCACGGCAGCAACGACCTCTTCCATCTGCTCCTCAAGGTTCTTGTCGATCAGCGTCAGATCGGCAGTCGGGAAGTCGGTCAGATGTACGGAGATGGGCGCATTCTTGTCCACGTTGGCTACCAGATTTTGATACATGGTTTCGGTCATGAACGGAATATAGGGAGCACACAGACCGGTCAGGGTCTTGAGGACGGTGTACAGGGTATCGAAGGCAGCCAGCTTATCGCCCTCCATGCCCTTGCCCCAGAAGCGCTCACGGCAGCGGCGGACATACCAGTTGGACAGCTCATCCACGAAATCGGAGATGGCACGCGCGGTCTCAGTGATCTTGTACTGGGTCAGACCTTCATCCACAAACTGAACCAGCGAGTTGAGCTTGCTCAGCACCCACTTGTCCATCAGGCTGCGGGTCGCAGGGTCTGCCTTCTGGGTCAGCGGATCATAGTTGTCGATGGAGGCATACAGCGAGAAGAAGGCATAGGTGTTCCACAGGGTACCCATGAACTTGCGCTGCATTTCGCTGACCAGATCGCCGGAGAAACGGGTGGGCAGCCACGGAGCGCCGGAGGCATAGAAGTACCAACGAACAGCGTCTGCGCCCTGTACGCCCAGCACATCCCACGGGTCAACGACGTTGCCGATGTGCTTGGACATCTTGCGGCCTTCGGCGTCCTGAACGTGACCCATGACCACGCAGTTCTCAAAGGGAGCCTTGTCAAACAGCAGGGTAGAAATTGCCATCAGGGTGTAGAACCAGCCGCGAGTCTGGTCGATGGCTTCGGAGATGAAGTCTGCCGGGAAGTTGGCTTCAAAGATCTCCTTGTTTTCAAAGGGATAATGCCACTGCGCAAACGGCATCGAACCGGAGTCAAACCAGCAGTCGATGACCTCAGGCGTGCGGTGCATCCTGCCGCCGCACTTGGCGCACTTGATGGTTACGTTGTCGATGTAGGGACGATGCAGCTCGATGTTCTCCGGCACGTTGTCACCCAGCTCGATGAGTTCCTTGCGGGAGCCGATGGTGTGGGTGTGACCACATTCGCAGACCCATACCGGCAGCGGAGTGCCCCAGTAGCGCTCACGAGACAGACCCCAGTCGATGACGTTGTCGAGGAAGTTGCCCATGCGACCTTCCTTGATGTTTTCGGGCATCCAGTTGACGGTGCGGTTGTTCTTCATCAGCTGATCGTGAACCTCGGTCATGCGGATGAACCAGGTAGCGCGTGCATAGTAGATCAGCGGCGTGTCGCAGCGCCAGCAGAAGGGATAATCATGCTCGAAGGCAGGTGCGGAAACCAACAGGTCATTTGCCTTCAGCTCCTCAAGAATAATCGGATCAGCCTTCTTCATGAAGGTGCCTGCCCAAGGAGTTTCGGCAGACATTTCGCCCTTGGTGTTGACCAGCTGCAGGAAGGGCAGATTGTTGTTTCTGCCGACGCGTGCGTCGTCCTCACCGAATGCGGGAGCGATGTGAACGATGCCGGTACCGTCGCTCATGGTAACATAGCCGTCGGCAACCACGCGCCATGCAGCCTTGTTGACCAGATCCTTTGCGAAGGAGAACAGCGGCTCGTATTCAATGCCGACCAGATCTGCGCCCTTCATGGTGACTTTGTTTTCGATAACGGCATCCTCACCCAGCACGGAGGCGATCAGCGCATCCGCCATGATGATGGTGCGTCCCTCACAGGTGAACTTTGCATACATCTCATCGGGGTTTACGCACAGTGCCACGTTGCTCGGCAGGGTCCACGGAGTAGTCGTCCAAGCATAGAGGAAGGTGTTCTCCTCACCCTTTACATGGAAACGGACGACGGCAGAGCGCTCCTTGACCAGCTTGTAGCCCTGGGAGACCTCGTGAGAGGACAGCGCGGTGCCGCAGCGCGGGCAGTAGGGAACGACCTTATGACCCTTATACAGCAGACCCTTGTCGGAGATGGTCTTGAGCGCCCACCACTCGGACTCGATGTAGTCATCGTTATAGGTGACATAGGGATTTTCCATGTCCATCCAGTAGCCGACGCGCTCGCTCATCTTCTCCCACAGATCCTGATACTTCCACACGGATTCCTTGCACTTCTTGATGAAAGGCTCGATGCCGTAGGCTTCGATCTGCTCCTTGCCGTCCAGACCCAGCAGCTTTT
>CAZYQB010000297.1:0-2907 GCA_964649595.1 uncultured Oscillospiraceae bacterium
TATTCTCTTTTCGCCAGCATAAATTCTGCCCCTGCACTTCTTGGATCACATTCATATCCCGTGACATATTGCCCGTTTTCCGTCTTCTCAGGATTTTTCACATAGCCAAGGATATCCCGAATGGCACGCTCTGCCGTACGTCCCTTTCCTACATGAAGCGGCATCAGATTGGTCGTCGCCATATATCCTCCTCACGCACTGAGCCAATACCATATGCCGCAGCGCAGACTCTCCGCCTTTTCCAGCAGCCATCCCGCAAACATAGGAAGACCAACCGGACTGAGCATCCATGCAATGACCAGCATGATAACACCATTGGATACCGATTCGGTTATCATTGCAAACAGAGCCAACATACCGATCAGCGTTGCCGCAATGTTCAAAATGACGGTTGAAAGAGACAGTATAAATGTTAGAAATAAAATCAGGAAATACATCGCATACATCACCGGTGCAAGCAGTATTTTCAGAATGAATTTCATATTCCTTTCCTCCTCAGATCATTCTATGCCAATATTATAGGTCAGCGACTCCCTTGCCGCAAGGATACGAAAAGGAGCTGCCGCACGCCATGGTGCAGCAGCTCCCAATAATAAACTTCAGTGCAAATGAGAAAGAACCGTCAGTACGGCATTCACAGCGTCCCACAGTTTTTCCTGATTCTGCCGGACCTCTTCCATGTCGTGTCTATAAAGATTCCCCGTCTCATGCACCCGCTTGGTCAGCTGATTCAGATTGCTGCCGTATCTTCGAAGTAGCGATATCATCTCCCGAATTTCCGGCAGATCGAGTTTGATTACGTAGCCGTCAATCGCCATCTTCCTCATATATGCGCCCATGTTGCTTGTTCTCAGCAAAGTCATTTTCTTCCGTATCGCCTCATGCTCCTGTTCGGTCACGCGAAACTTAATCTGTACTTCCCGCACACGTTTTTCTTTATTCAACGCTCCAAACCCTTTCTTCTTACGCCATGCGCCCTGCTATTGGCGGCAGATGCAGGCACAGTTCTCAGTCCGTTCAGTACAGACGGTCGCGCCTGCTTTTCCATCCGAGCCGTTGCAGTCGGCTTATCCATGTTCAACTCGGCATCCAGAACAGCCAGCCGAGCAGTCTTTTCACGCAGTTCTGCTTCCTGAGTAAACGGTGTGCCGACTTCCTGTTTTGCCGCTGCCATTTGCTGTCTGAGATTGTCCACCTGCGCCCTGCAGACATCCATTCTGCCGGTAATTCCCGCGAGTACATTCTCGATTCTTGTAAGGTTCCCGCGTGCATCCGTACCCAGATCCACCCTGTGTGACATCGCACCGCGCAGCGTGAGTATATACTGGTTTCCGAAAGGTTCATAATCCAACGTCATCTGAAAGCCTCGATAACTGCCCAGAGGCATGGTCTTTCCGGATACCGCATCCCTGCACGCTTCAAGAATCGCCGCGCCTGCTTTGTCCCTGTCGGTCATATAAGTGCCGCGTATCTCCATGCCTGCAAATCCCTTCTCGGGAATCGGATGCGCCGAAAGCATTTCAAGATCTTTCTGAAACCCGGCGACAAAGCCGTTGTTCTTTTCAATCTCCTGCGGAAAATAGCGAATCAGCTGATCTTCCAGACGATACTGCTTGCTCTGATGATCCGCTTTCATAAGCCGCAATCTCGCAACGTCTACATCCAGATCCATTTTCTCTTTGATTCTCGGATCCCCTGCGCACAACGCCTTGATTTCCGCATAGGAAAGTGCAGTCTCATCCACATCTTCGCAGGATCGGACAGGCGACTTGCTGGTCATGATCTGAGAAATGAATCTCTGCTTATTCTCAACGGTCTGCCACAAATACGCATCGAACGTTCCTTCCGTCACATAGCGGAAAATCCGAACCTCGGGATTCATATTTCCTTGTCGCACAATTCGCCCGGCACGCTGCTCCAGATCACCCGGACGCCACGGACAGTCCACGTCGTGTAATGCAAACAGTCTGTCCTGCACATTGGTGCCTGCGCCCATCTTCGAAGTACTGCCCATGAGAACGCGCACCTGTCCGCTGCGCACTTTTGCAAACAGTTCCTTCTTTTTGATTTCCGTATTTGCTTCATGGATAAACGCAATCTGTTCGGCAGGTATGCCGCGTGCGATCAGCTTGCTTCGAATATCATCGTACACGCTGAAATTGCTGTTTGGCACGGCAACACCATTAATTTCCGCCGGCGCAGCCTTAGCCGCTGGCGTTGTCGGCATAGCAGCCGTTTTCGGTGTTGAGATGTCGCAGAATATGAGCTGTGTCAGTTTGTCTGCCTGCCCATTCTGCCAGATACGATACACATTTTCCACGCAGGCATTCACCTTACTCTTGGGATCATCGGGCAGCAGCGGATTGATCAGCCGCTGATCAAGTCCCAGCTTGCGCCCGTCCGATGTCACCTTGAGCATATTGTCAACGGACGGATCAACCGATCCGCTGTGAATCGCCGAGGCGCGTTCCGACAACGCCTGTACCATTTCCTGCTGATAAGCTGAAGGTCTGACCACCACCGTTTCATACCTTGCTTCGGGCGTAGGCAAATGCAGCTGATCGGCTGTTTTTATATCTGCAATTTCCTTAAAGAGCGTCATCAGCTCCGGCAGATTGAAGAATTTCGCAAATCTCGTTCGTGCACGATATCCCGTGCCTTCCGGTGCCAGTTCAATGGCGGTAGTAGTTTCTCCGAACGTAGATGCCCAGCAGTCAAAATGCGTCATGCCGCTGCGCTGCAGCGCATCATACTGAAGATATCGCTGCATGGTGTACAGTTCGGTCATGGAATTGGATACAGGTGTGCCTGTAGCAAATATAATGCCGCGCCCGCCCGTCAATTCGTCGAGGTATCGGCATTTCAGAAACATATCACTGGATTTCTGAGCTTCGCTGGTCGAAAGTC
>CAZYQB010000298.1:0-2905 GCA_964649595.1 uncultured Oscillospiraceae bacterium
GGCTTTCCCTTTGCCGGCATCTGATTTCATCAGCTCTATATTGTCTCCCCATGAACTGGTGATAGCGGTATCAAATTTCTTTACTCGCTCTGCCGCCTGCGCCAACACTCGGGCATCCGGTGAATAAACCACAAACTTGTACGCATGACTCAGTGCTTCTGCACGCATACGCTCGGTGCTGTCGATATACTCCAAGCGATATCCGTCATTTTCGATAACACGCGCCTCATGAGAATGAAATCGTTCCACAAAGCCGCTTGTCATATAAATCCGCCCGGGTGTATAGCATTCAAAGTAAATGGCGCAGCGCCGCAGCTCTTCAAACAGCACTGTCGCCTGCTCAGGCAGCAGACAATCCTCCAAGATACACGGACCTCTCTGAGTTTGATCCACTCGAGCACCGTTGCACGATACAATGCCGCAATCCGCTATGCCAAGCTCTTTGGCAAACATCCGCACCGATTCAAAGCTGCGTCCGCTGGCCAATACAACACGAATACCTCTGGCATAACACTCCTGCAGCACCTTGCGATTTTCATCAGATATTTTCTGATCGGCACCAAGTAATGTTCCGTCAAGATCCATTGCCACCGCTGAAATGCGTCCGATGTTCATCTGCCTTTTCCCCTTCTTTGTGATGTCAAGCATATCCGCATCAAAACGCGCCATCGTTAAGACGATCTGCTTCTTCGCGAAGTTCCGCACATCATATTTGGAGACAGAAACCATTTATTTCCGGCTTCCGATCTCCTCAAAATTATACGGAGTCTCCTGATAAACGCAGTAATTGAGCCAGTTCTGAAACAGCAGCATGGAATGCGCTCTCCATCGAACCTGCGGGGGCTTTGTTGGATCATCATCAGGAAAGTAATTGTACGGAACCTCTATCGGCAGTCCTCTTTTTACATCTCTTTCATATTCCAAACGAAGCGTGTCCGAATCATATTCCGAATGACCGGTCACAAACACTCTTTTTCCGTCCTTACTTGCCGCCAGATACACCCCTGCCTGATCGCTTATCGCGAGCAATTCCAAATCATCGATCCAGTCAATATCTTCTGCCAGCACTTCGGTATGGCGAGAATGCGGTGCAAAAAACTCCGCATCAAAACCTCTCACAACCGGATTGCTAGGCTGAAGCACACGGTGTTTAAATACACCAAAGCACTTTTTCTGCAGCGTATATTTGGGAATACCATAATGATAATACAATCCCGCCTGCGCCGCCCAGCAAATATACAGTGTAGAGAATACATGGTTTTGCGCCCATTCAATGATGGATGTCAGTTCCTTCCAGTAATCCACTTTTTCAAACTGCATCATTTCAACCGGAGCTCCCGTAATAATCAGCCCATCAAATTTTTTCTCCTTGACTTCGTCGAAAGTCTTATAGAATGTTTCAAGATGCGCTCCTGCCGTATTTCTCGACACATGAGTAGCCGTACGAAGCAGCGTCACTTCGATTTGAAGCGGAGTATTGCCGATTACGCGCAAAAGCTGCGTTTCGGTAACTTCCTTGGTGGGCATCAGATTCAGAATGAGAATCCTAAGCGGACGTATTTCCTGATTGGTCGCTCGCTCCTCGGACATGACAAAAATATTCTCACTCGCCAACACCCTCCGTGCCGGAAGGTCGTTGGGAATTTTTACTGGTGGCATAGTTAATTAACGCTCCTTACTGTCCGACTCTGTACACTGCACCGGCAGCAGCATACTTGCTGTAACACAGCACTTCGCGGTGAATCTCATTGCCGCTGGCATCCAGATAAACCTTGTATGCCGTCGCTCGATAACCTTCTCGTGCTTCCTCGATCAATTCTTTTTGACCAGTCGGCAGTTCAGAAGTATATATATAACGAGGATCCTCCGGCTGAAGAGTTTCCGTTGTTTCTGCTTCGACAACAATCGACATACCGTTTTCCAGCTTGCGCCCATAAATGGAAATGACACACTTTTTGTTATCATCGCCCATGCTTGTTACAATATACACAGGATAGTCGGTATTGTTGGTAAATTTAAAATCCTGACTTGGCCATGATACAGCCGCATCCTTGCCCTTATCTACATAGCCAACCGGACGGGAATGAGGCTGCCTTTCGATAATTTCCAGATCGGACTTTACAACGGCATTAAACAAAGTAGTAGACACCTGACAAATGCCGCCGCCGACTTCTTCTGATACCATTCCATCCACAAACGCTCCTGCCGACTTATAACCGCGTTCGGTGGTTCGCTGTCCGACTACACTGTTAAAGGAAAAAGTTTCTCCGGGACGCACACATACGCCGTTAAGCGATTCCAGAGCCAAACGAATATTTGTCAAACGATTGCTATTGGAACTGGCGGCACTGGTGCGTGCTTCCGTGATCTTACCAAAGTTCTGTTCCAGCTCTGCTTTGGTCACAGCAGGTTGTATCGTTTCCTGGGAAATGGCAATCACTTGCGCACCGTCTCCGTATTCAATAGCAGACAATGCACTTTGATAGAGTTTCTCTGCATCTACATATTTTCCTTCTGCTGACTCTGTAAATTTAAAGCTCTGTGCGCTTAAATCAAATTCACTTACCGTTGCATCAACTGCGTCATAGGACAATTCCGAAGCGATCTGCTCAATTCGAGCCCGCAGCAATTCAGCATCATATCCGTGAGAGATAGAGAAGGATGCACCGTTCTGATCCAATTTGATGATCGCATCATACCTCTCTTGAACATCGCCCTCTCGCCCCATCTGATAGGCTGCGCGCACGATCTGCTCATAATCGGTAAAGTAATCCATATCCTCTGCCGTAATATTCCATACCTTATCACCCAGCGACAGGGATACATTGTACTTTTGTTTCAGGCTGTCCTCATGCGCCCGCAAGCTGAGCAATACTTCATTTAGCTGTTTGCCACCCACATCTAC
>CAZYQB010000299.1:0-2890 GCA_964649595.1 uncultured Oscillospiraceae bacterium
AGCATTTTTGATTTCATTCATTTTATTGATAATATTTTGTAATGTCATTCAAAATGAGGTGCACCTGTTTCGGATGCGCTGCCCCCTTGATTTACAGGTGCTTATTCGCTATAATGATACACATATTCTACCATGAAACGGAGCGGTGATATGCGCGAGTTTCTTTTGAAAATGTATTCGTATATGAAGCGGTTTTCGGCGGAGGATCGCATTCATGCGGCGGTGTCGGTGGCACTGGCGATGCTCGAGAAGGAGGATCGACTGGTGGTCAATGATGCGCTGATCTGCGGCAGACCGCCGGTTGAGATGCTGCCGAAGGATATGCTGCGGCAGCAGGCTGATCCTGCGATCGCGCTGGGTGCGGCGCTGGCACTTCACGCACAGGCGGCAGGCAGCGTGGTGGTGATGCCGCTTTGCGTAGAGCAGCTTTCAAGCGAAAGATTTCAGATGCTGCTGAGTTTAAGCATGGGGATGTATCTGCCGATTGTATTTTTGATGCAATGCGGTCCGGAGTTTGTGGATGATCTGCCCACTCAGGAGACATTGGGAGATATAGAGCGCATTCATGCCGACGGTCAGGATGCCATGCGCCTGATGCCGGTGATCCGGCTGGCGATTGACAAGGCGCGCGAGGGAGACGGCGCAACGCTGATCGAATGTATATGGGACGATGAAAATACGCTTCTGCCGGCGGACAGGCTGGCGAAGATACTCATTACGGAGGGCTATGCGACGCCGGAGGAACTGCTATGAGCATCAGAAGCTATCTGGAGGCTGTTGAATGGGTTTTGCAGGGCGAACGCGAGATGCACAGAGAGATCATCGTATTTCGTCCGGGTGCGCGGCGCGGATATGAGGAGACGGAGCGCGATATCGTGCTGCCCCATATGGATGCGGCGGTATTTTCAGTGGCGCTGGGCGCGGTGATGACCGGAATGCACGCTGTGCTCGATTTAAGAGAAGAGGACAGAGTTGCCCGGCTGTTGAATGAGGCGTTTGCGGCGCTGCCGGAGAATGCGTGTCCTGCAATTACCATGCTCATCGATGCAAAAGAGGCGGCGAAGATCGCTCTGATGAAAAATGTGCAGCGACTGTATCCTAAGGATGCCTGTCAGGCGGCAGGACTTATGCGCATGGCATTGCGCGCAGAATACATGACCATGTTTGTGATGGATGAAGCCTATTCAGATATGAAGGCGGATGTGCCTGATGATGATGACTTTATGCTCAATCCGGACGGAACGCCGATCGATGAAGAGGAAGAAGTCTGGGATGACTGGGAGGATGTTACACATGAGTTTCTTGACGATGTGATCGTGCCGCAGAGTGAGGGAATCGAGAACAGACAGACAGTCGGATGCGAAGAGGCTGCGGAAGAAGTGAAGGACACGGAAGAGACGGCGAAAGAGGAAAAGAGAGCTATGAGCGAAATGCAGCATCAACAGCATATACCGGTTCCGGCAGAGATGTGTTCTACCCGAATGTTGAAGTATGATCCTGTCAGGCTTGAAGAGATGGCAAAAGAAATAGACGCATCGGTGCAGGTACTCATTGAGAAGTGCGTTATGCATATTTATGAGCGCTTCAAGGTGTTTGAGTGCTGCTATGAAAACGATGCACTCAGCGGTGAGTGTGCTTTTCTGCCGCCGGAGCAGGCGGACGCGCTGCTGTGGATCGGATGCGATATGCTCAGCATTTCCTATTACGCCGCGCGAATGGATCACGATCAGGCGGCGCGGCTGCTGCGGGAGATGAAGCGTTTCCTCGATAAGCCGGCGCTTTTGATCTATGATCGGGAGGGGAGAGAAGCATGAGCATAGCGATTATTACCGGAGCATCTTCGGGACTGGGCGTGGATTACGCGATGGAGGTTTATAGGCAGCATCCCGAAATTGAGGAGATCGTATTGATCGCCCGAAGAAAAGAGCGACTTGAAGCGCTGGCAGAAAAACTTTCCGGACGCAGAGTGACCATACTCTCTCTGGATCTGACGAAAGCCGAAAGCCGTGCGCAGATCGCGCAGTTTCTCTCAGAGAAAGGGCAGGAGGTTCGGCTGCTCATCAACAACGCCGGTTTCGGATGGATGGGCAATGTGGGAGAAGGCGATCCCGAAATGCAGGCGAAGATGGTATCGCTCAACTGCGGCGCGCTGACCGCACTGTGTGCGCTGACGCTGCCGCATATGAAAAAGGGCGGCGTAATTGTAAACGTCTGCTCGATCGCCGCGTTTGTGCCTACGCCCAGAATGAGCGTTTACTGCTCTACCAAGGCATATGTGCTGAGCTTTTCTAAGGCGCTGCGCGAGGAAACCAAGGGTAGAGGCATCAACGTGTTGGCGGTTTGTCCTGCGCCGATGGATACCGAATTTTTAAGTGTGGCGGGCATCAGCGGAAATTCCAAAATGTTCGATATGCTGCCCAGAGTCAAGAGCAGCGAAGTGGCGCGAAAGTCGCTTCAAAAGGCATTTGCCGGACGCGCAGTATATACCAACCGCGTGATGTACAAGCTTTATCGCGTGCTTGGAAAGCTGCTGCCGCATAATTGGCTGATGGGTATGACGACAGTGTAGAAAAAAGCATATAAAAAGGCTTCCCGACAGACCTGCCGTGCGGCAGAATCTGAAGGGAAGTCTTTGATGTTGAAGGAAAGTTTAGAGCATAACCTGCTTTCCGGTCTTTGCAGACTCAAATGCTGCTTCGAGCACGGTGAATACCGCGCGGATCTGCTCGGGCTTTACGATCAGCTCACATTTGCCGTCGATGGCATCGCGCAGATTGGCGTAGTATTCGGTGAGGTCTGCCGCGGCGTCGGGCAGGTCGGTGCGGATGATTTCCTTTTTGCCGCGCGGCGCAAAGGTACGGGTGGGACCGGAGGTGGTCATGACCACGAT
>CAZYQB010000300.1:0-2888 GCA_964649595.1 uncultured Oscillospiraceae bacterium
CGCTCAGGTCCGCCTGCTGCGTGACAACGTCGTTAACACCGAGAGCAAGATCGCTTCCCTGAAGCGCTTCAAGGACGACGCCAAGGAAGTTGCTGCCGGTTATGAGTGCGGCGTCGTGATCGAGAACTACTCCGATGTCAAGGAAGGCGACGTTATCGAGTGCTTCCTGATGGAAGAAATCGAGCAGTAATTCCCGACATTTGAATAATTCTTTCGCCGCTGCTTCTTGTGAGGCGGCGGCGATTGTCAAATTTCGGCACCGTTTCATTCAAAAAATATTCCTTTTTAAGATGCGCTCCTTTCGGGAACGCTCTAAGCATATCTATAAACCGACTCAATATTTCAGGAGGAAAAAACATGGCTGCATATGACCGCATTGACCGCATCAGCGAAGAAGTACACCGCGCTCTGGACAAGATCATCCGCGAAGACGTACGAGATCCGCGCGTTTGCGGCACCTTCTCCATCGTTCGCGCCGATGTGACGCGCGATCTGAAGTTCTGCACCGTACGCGTGAGCGTACTTGAAAACGAATTGCGTGAGCCGCTGATCGCCGCGCTCAAAAAGGCTGCCGGATTCATTCGCCGTGAACTGGGTCGCCGCGTACAGCTTCGCTGCACTCCTGAGCTGATCTTCGAGCTGGACACCAACATCGAATACGCCGCACGAATCAGCCAGATTCTCAAAAATTCGGAGGGCAAAGCTTATGGTTACGGAGAGCAGAACGGCGAAAATTAAAGCCCTCGCCGAGTGGCTGTGCGCTCATAACGACATCGCCATCGTGACGCATATCATGCCCGACGGCGATGCACTCGGTTCCTCGCTCGCGCTGATGCACGCACTGCGCGGCATGGGAAAACGCGTATTTGTGTGCAATCAGCACGCAGTTCCCGATTATCTCGCGCTGCTGCCTGCATCCGATGAAGTGGTCATACCCGAAACCATCCCCTTCTCTCCTCGCGCAGTCATCTCAGTAGACTGCGCCGATGAAGGACGCATGGGCACGGCAGGTTCTCTCATGCGCGATGACATTCCCCGTGCCGTGATCGACCATCACGAGACCAACACCACCGATATCATTCCGTCTTTTGTGGACGGTGACGCATCCGCCTCCGGCGTGCTGGTATATGAGATTCTCAAAGAGATGGGTCTGCCGCTTACCAAAGACATCGCTTTATGCCTATACGTTGCCATCGCCACCGATACCGGAAACTTCAACTTCAGCAACACCACGCCCGAAGCGCTCATTGCAGTGAGCGACTGCCTGCGCACCGGTCTGGATATTTCCGATCTGACCTTTCGGCTGTTCCGCATGAAAAGCGCCGCGCGCACCCGTCTTTTGGGGCGCGCCTTGAACGGCATTGAATATCTTGCAGGCGGTCAGCTCGCGCTCATTCGAATCACCCGCCGCGACTTTGCCGAATGCGGCGCGAAGGATTCTGATACCGAGGGCATCGTGAATTTCGGCGTGGATACCGCAGGCACAGAGCTTGCCGTGCTTGCCACTGAGAAGCCGGATGGCGTGAAATTCTCGCTGCGCTCCCGTGAAAAAGTCAACGTGGCACAGGCGGTAAGCACACTGGGCGGCGGCGGTCATGCGCGCGCTGCCGGTGTGATGATCCATCTGCCGATGGAAAAAGCAGTTGAGATGGTGCTCGATACCCTTTTGCCGCTGCTGTAAAAAATCACCAAAGCGAAAGGCTGATTGCATTTGAACGGATTTTTGAATATTCTCAAGCCGCCGGGAATGGGTTCGAGCGACGTGGTCAGCTTTATAAAGCGCCGCCTGCCCAGGGGAACGCGCGTAGGGCACGGCGGCACGCTCGATCCAGATGCCGCAGGTGTGCTGCCGGTGTGCGTGGGACGGGCAACACGGCTGTTCGATTACATCATCGACAAGCAGAAGCAGTATATCGCAGAGCTGCGGCTGGGCATTGCCACCGACACGCAGGATGCAACCGGCAGCATCATTTCTCAATGTGATGCTGCCCACATCACTGCCGAACAGGTAAAGGCTGTTCTTCCCCGGTTCATCGGCGACATTCAGCAGATCCCCCCGGCTTTTTCCGCCATCAAGCGCGACGGAAAGCGTATGTATGATCTGGCGCGAAAGGGACAGGCTGTTGAACTGGAGGCTCGCAGCGTCCATGTGGACAATGTGGAATATCTCGAAGAACTCAAGGGCGGCGGACATCTGCTACGCATCACCTGCCGAAAAGGCGTATACATCCGCACCATCTGCCACGATATCGGCGCAGCGCTGGGGGTAGGCGGTCATATGGCATTTCTCTTGAGGAGCCATGCCGGATATTTTGATGCCGCACATGGCATTACGCCGCAGGAACTGGACGATGCATTTCAAAACGGCACTCTTGAAGAACTGCTTACCCCAATGGACGCGCCGCTTGGACATATTCCCGCCATCCACGTTCCGCCCGAATACCTTCACGCCATCAAAAACGGAAATCCTATCAAGCCCGACTGGTATGAAGGTAAAGCGGACGGCATCGTGCGCATATACATGGACGGCATATTCGCAGGTATGGGTGAAACAGACGAATATGGCTACGTGCGCTTCCGTGCCATGCTGATGGAGATAAATCAATGCGTCTGATTCATCACATGAATGATTTCGGTCCAGGCGGCTGCGCAGTCGCACTGGGCACGTTTGACGGCGTGCACATCGGTCATGCGCGGCTGATACTGGATGCCGTGGAACTGGGCAAAAAATTCGGCGTCCCCTCCGCTGCACTCACTTTTGACCGCCATCCTCTCTCACTCATCCGTCCAGATGCCGTGCCGATGACGCTCTCCACGCCGGAAGAAAAACGCGCACGCCTCTCTTCGCTCGGACTGGATGTACTCATCGAGCATCCTTTTACCCATGA
>CAZYQB010000301.1:0-2846 GCA_964649595.1 uncultured Oscillospiraceae bacterium
AGTACTGGCTAGGCACCGGCGCACAGCCCACCGATACCACCCGTGGTCTGCTGAAGAAGGGCGGCGTGCTGTAAAGCACTCCGGAGGTCAATATGCAGGAACTGGTGAAGTATATCGCCCAGACGCTGGTCGAGCATCCCGAAGCCGTTGAGGTCATCGAAAAAGATGGTGCCGAGTCGGTCATTTTGGAGCTGCACGTCGCGCCGGAGGATATGGGCAAGGTGATCGGTCGTCAGGGTCGCATCGCCAAAGCCATCCGCACGGTCGTTAAAGCAGCAACGGCGAAGAACGAGAAACCGGTATTCGTCGAGATCATTTGATCCAGCAAGTCGCTTTAGCGGGAGTGGTCGTCCAACACAATGGAGACTACTCCCTTTTTTCGTGCTTGCCGCACGGGCCCGCCTCACGGCGTCTGGGCTTTATTATCGTGCTTTTATTATCGTGCTTGCCGCACGAGCCCGCCTCACGGCGGCTGGGCTTTATTGATTGGGTTTTATTTATATTAAACAGCAGGAGGTATAATTATGAAGATCGTCACGTTCAATCTGCGCACCGACGTCAAAGTAGATGGCGAAAACCGTTTCCAATTCCGCAAGGGCATCATTCTTGACAAACTCACCAATGAAGCACCCGATGTGGTCGGCTTTCAGGAGGTTGCCGTCGCAATGGGACAATTCCTCAGCCGCTATCTGGACAAGGAATACACCATCGTGGGCTGCGGACGCAAGGCGGATTTCTCCTGCGAAAGCTGCAAGATCGCCTTCCGCCGCGACAAGTACGAACTGTTGGCAATGGATACCTTCTGGCTGAGCGACACGCCCTATGTGCCCGGATCGCGCTTTGAATGTGCAAGCGAATGGCCGCGAGTCTGCACCCATGTCATGCTGCGCCCGTTGGACGGCAGCACACCGTTCCACATCTACAACACGCATCTCGATCACCTCAGCGATAAAGCGCGCACCCTCGGTGCAAAGGCGATCCTCGACCGCATGGCAGAGGATCTTGCAAAGTGGGACTATCCGGCAGCCCTCATGGGCGATATGAACGCCGAGCCGAACAGCAGCGCAATTTCCGCATTTCTAAGCGATGAGAGAGTTCCTCTCATCAACCAGACCCCCAGCTTCCCCTCCTCCTATCACGGCTTCGGCACCGTGGAGCAGCCGCAGATCGATTATATCTTTACCCGCGGCTTCAAGGCAGTAGATGTACCCGTCGCATGGGATAAAAAGGTCTACGGCAAATATCTTTCCGACCATAATCCCCTGTGCATCTTTGTAGAGGCAGAATAATTCCATTTCTCCCTGATCTATCCAACAAAGTGAGGACAATATTCATGCTCAGCACGCATCTTCTTATCGGTGAGATTTCCCGCCCGCAGGGTATTCGCGGCGAGGTAAAGGTTCGCCCAATCACCTGCGATGTGGATCGTTTTTTTGATCTGGACTATGTTTTTTTGAAACGCGGCGAAGAGTACGTCATGCGCGAAGTTGAAGTCAGCCGCGTAGATGATGACGCCGTTTATATGACCTTTGAAGGCGTTGACGACCGCGATACTGCCGAAAAGCTGCGCGGTGAAATGCTCTATATCGACCGCGAACACAGCGTAGAGCTGGGCGAGGATGAAAACTTCATCTGCGACCTGATCGGCTGCGTCGGAACCGACACAAGCGGCAGAAGCTTGGGCAAGATGACCGATGTCATGCAGCCGGGCGGAAACGACGTTTATGTATTCAAGGGACCGCTGGGCGAAGTGCTGGTACCTGCGCTCAAGAGCGTTGTCGTAGAAGTAAACGTCGAGGAAAAGCGCATCCTGTTTGATGCAAAGCGACTTTCTGAGGTGGCGGTGTTCGATGAAGATTAAAGTACTGACCATTTTCCCCGAAATGCTGCAGCCCATGCTGGAAACCAGCATCTTGAAGCGCGCCATCGAAAAGGGCATTATCTCCGTTGATCTGATCGACATCCGCCCCTATTCCACCCTCAAGCACAAGAACACCGACGACTACCCCTTCGGCGGCGGTCCCGGCATGGTCATGCTGGCGCAGCCCATCGTGGATGCAGTGGAAGCAAACACCGACAGCGAATTTCACGGCAAGCGCCTCTATCTCTCCCCGAGAGGACGCACTTTCGATCAGAAAATGGCGGAAGAACTCTCAAAGGATGAGGAACTGCTGCTGCTGTGCGGACATTACGAGGGCGTGGATCAGCGCGCACTCGATCTGGTGATCGACGAGGAGGTTTCCATCGGCGACTATGTACTCACTGGCGGCGAATTGGGTGCGCTGGTCATCATCGATGCTGTGTCGCGTCTGATCCCCGGCGTGCTGGGCAGCGATGAGTCGAGCGAGGACGAAAGCTTCTCCTCGGGACTCTTAGAATATCCCCAGTACACCCGCCCGCGCGAGTTCAGAGGGCTGACCGTGCCGGATGTGCTGACTTCGGGCGATCATGCAAAGATCAACCGCTGGCGCCGCGATCAGTCGCTTGAACTGACCTATCGCCGCAGACCCGAAATGCTCAAGGACGTGGAGCTGGATAAAAAGGACAAGGCATTTTTAAAGAATCTCAAGGAAAGCATCAAAGCGCAGAAAAAGCAGGAAACCGCTGAATCTGTCGCCGATATGCCTGTTCAGAATTAACGAGTTCGGTCTGTATAAGAAACTTCTTCAGAAAACTGTTCAAGCCAAGCTGCACTTCTCTTTACAGCTTGGCTTAAATGATTTTTTACGGCATACGGCAGGACGTTGTGTAAAGGTACTCCGCTATGATCGCTCAACAAATCGGGAATTTGCAGGTGAGAATAATGAATATTTGCGAATGGTGTGCCTATAAAGAAAACGAGTGGT
>CAZYQB010000302.1:0-2826 GCA_964649595.1 uncultured Oscillospiraceae bacterium
CCATCCATGACGACCACGCGGTGAAGCAGTTCATATCCACCTCATAGCCGCGAATGGTGACAGCAAAGATGATCCGCAGAATCAGCGCCAGCACACCGCCGATGAGCAGCGCCCGCCGCGCGATTTTCTTGTCGCGCTTATCGCGCATCAGCAGCACAGCAACGCCCATCGCTGCGGCAAACAGTATCGAAAGTCCCCAGACGGAGGCTGTGCCTTCCACCTCGATCTCTTCCGAAACGATCTCCTGATTTGCAGAGGAAGGCTTATGCGTAGCAAAGCTTTCTGCATATATGCCCGAGGGCAGCGACTTGAGCCGATTGAGTTCAAAATCATCAAACCATGCTCTGCCCACATTCAAAGAACCGTAGCCGCCGACTCGTGCCATAACGGTAATATACTTCTGGTCTGCGCCGGTTTTTCCATAGAGCGTAATTTCCACCCATTCTCCGTCGGTATCGTATACATACTCGGAGGAAACAAATGTGTTCTCAATAGAGATGCCCGCGCCATTGCGCGCGATGTTGCATCCCTCTGCCTTGACCATACATCTCAGACGATAATATGAATTCGGTACGACGGCAATCGTCTGAGTATATCGTGCATCGTTTTCCGATGCGTTATAGACCATGATCGAATGCTCGCCGCTGTAGGCTTCATTTGATACTTCCAGCACGCTCACGCCGCTGTCCCAGTACCACTTGCCCTCGACCCAATCATCAGGCATACCATTTGAATCGATTTGCTCAAATGAACCGTTTTGCAGCAGATTGACCGTTTCGTCGATCTGTGCATTGCGTGAGGCACTTAGCAGGAATACGCCTGCAATGATCGCTGCAATCACCGCCAGCGCAATCCCCGCAATGACCCAGCCCAGCTTCTTTTTGTTCATGCTATCCCTCTCAATGTCATATTTTATTAAAGGCGATCTGCTTATTTCAGACTGCATCGCCTTCCGAATTGTTCCTCGAGCATAATTAGCCCTCCGGATGTATACTTTTAAAATATACATCCGGTGAACAGATATGCATCCGTATATTGAACAGAGTTTTCAGACAATTATTCTGTATCCTCTTCAATATATCTCTCCAGCAGCACGCCGCCCTCGGAAAGTATCTCGCGAGAGAACTCATCCGGATAGCCTTCGTGATAGACCACGCGTACGATGCCGGAATTGACGATCATTTTTGCGCACATCACGCACGGCTGATGCGTACAGTAGAGCGTTGCACCGTCAATGGACACGCCCAGTTTTGCCGCCTGGATGATGGCGTTCTGCTCGGCATGAACTGCGTAGCACAGCTCATGGCGCGTACCGGAGGGAATGTTCAGCTTGCGGCGCAGACACTCGCCGCGCTCCACACAGGTCTTGACGCCTGCCGGTGCACCGTTATAACCGGTGGTCATGATTCGCTTGTTCTTGACGATCACCGCGCCGATCTTCCGGTTTTCCTGATAACAGCTTGCCCAACTCGCAATGACCCGAGCCATTTCCATAAACCGCTTATCCCACTTATCCATATGATCCCACACTCCTGTAATTATCTTTTTTATCATGATTCCCGTATTATTTTACCATTATATATCTCCAAAATCAAACCTCCTTTTCCATGTTTCAAGGCACAACTGAACTAAAAACCAGACTTTTTTTAGATTCCTGCGTTAATTTATTGATTTTTACCAAATTTCGGCGTATTTGGAAGTATTCTTGAGTATAATTGAGAATCAGAGTGAAAATCGAAGATTTCAGCCATTTTTGATAGCAGTTGTCGTTTGCGCTCGAGGGCTGTTTTCGATATGATATTGCCTGTAGCAATTAGCACTCAACCGCAAAGAGTGCTAACAAACCGTCACTCACACCATTCACCATACATTTATCATTCGATCATAAGGAGGATATTTACCATGAAGATCAAGCCGCTGGGCGATCGCGTTGTTATTCAGAATCTGGAAGCCGAGGAGACCACCAGAAGCGGTCTGTATCTGGCTACCACTGCCAAGGAAAAGCCCCAGATGGCAGTCGTGCTGGCTGTAGGTCCGGGCGGAAACGTAGACGGCAAGGAGATCGTCATGAACGTGGAAGTCGGTCAGAAGGTCATCTACTCCAAGTACGCCGGCACCGAGTGCAAGCTGGAAGGCAAGGAGTACATCATTGTCCGTCAGAGCGACATTCTGGCAATCGTCGAATAATTCCTCATTCAAAAACGTATATAAACGCATATAAACCGATAAGGTTCCCGAAATTTTAGGAGGATAACATCATGGCAAAGCAGATTCAGTATGGCGAAGAAGCACGCCGTTCTCTGGAGCGCGGCATCAACGCGCTGGCAGATACCGTAAAGATCACTATGGGACCTAAGGGGCGCAATGTCGTTCTGGACAAGAAGTTCGGCGCTCCCCTGGTCACCAATGACGGCGTGACCATCGCCAAGGAGATCGAGCTGGAAGACGCTTTTGAGAACATGGGTGCCCAGATGGTCAAGGAAGTTGCTACCAAGACCAATGACGTAGCCGGCGACGGCACCACTACCGCTACCCTGCTGGCTCAGGCAATCGTTCGCGAAGGTCTGAAGAACGTGGCGGCCGGTGCAAATCCCATGGTTCTGCGCAAGGGCATCGAGCTGGCAACCGCAGAAGCCGTAAACGCTCTGACCTCCATCTCCAAGCCCATCGAAAACAAGCAAGCGATCGCTCAGGTCGCAGCCATCTCTTCCGGCGATGAAATGATCGGCGCTCTGATCGCCGACGCCATGGAGAAGGTCGGCAAGGACGGCGTTATCACCGTTGAGGAAAGCAAGACCATGAAGACCGAGCTGAGCGTTGTCGAGG
>CAZYQB010000303.1:0-2812 GCA_964649595.1 uncultured Oscillospiraceae bacterium
GACCGAGATGGACGGATTCGACGGCGGCAAGGGCGTTGTTCTGCTGGCTGCCACCAACCGTCCTGAATCGTTGGATGCGGCGCTGCTGCGTCCCGGACGCTTTGACCGCCGCGTGCCGGTCGAGCTGCCCGACCTGATCGGCAGAGAAGCCATCCTCAGAGTGCATTCCGCCAAGGTCAAGCTTGACTCTAATGTGGATCTGATGCCCATTGCGCGCGCTACCAACGGCGCATCAGGTGCAGATCTTGCCAATATCATCAATGAAGCTGCCCTTCGCGCGGTGCGTCAGGGCAGAGATAAGGTGGAACAGGGTGATCTGGAGGAATCGGTGGAGGTAGTCATTGCGGGCTATCAGCGCAAGAATGCCGTCATGAGCGAGCGTGACCGGCTGATCGTATCGTATCATGAGATCGGTCATGCGATGGTTGCGGCGCTGCAGAAAGGTTCTTCGCCTGTTCATAAGATCACTATCGTGCCGCGCACTTCGGGTGCGCTGGGCTATACCATGCAGGTGGATGAGAAGGATCAGGTACTCATCAGCAAAGAGCAGGCGTTCTCCCGCATCGCTACCTTTACCGGCGGACGCGCTGCCGAGCAGCTGGTGTTTAATTCGGTCACGACCGGCGCAGCCAACGACATCGAGCAGGCGACCAAGCTGGCGCGTGCCATGGTCACGCGCTACGGCATGAGCGATGAGTTCGGTATGATGGCGCTCACCACGCAGCAGAGTATGTATCTGGGTGGCGACGCTTCGCTCAACTGCGCGCCCACCACTGCCGCGAAGATCGATGAAGAGGTACAGAAGATCATTGCGGACGGCTATCAGACCGCAATGAAGCTGCTGGAAGAAAACGTGGATAAGCTGCACGAGCTGGCAAAATATCTGCTGGAGCGCGAAACGATCACCGGTGAGGAGTTCATGCGTATCCTTTATGCAAAGGCATGAGGACAATGAATGGAGATGAGCAAGCATGATGAATAAAAAGATGGCGCGAAAGCTGAGCAGTCTGTGCGCATTGGTGCTGATGATCGCATTGATAATGACCGGCTGCTCAAGTGAAAAGAGCGAATATTCGGTCAAGATCGCGGTGGCAGCGCCCAGGATTCTGGAAAGCGGACAAACTGCGTTTGATGAAGAACTGCGCAGCGGTCTGCCCGAACTGGAGACTGCAGAGAAGAAGATGCTCATTCAGTATGTAAATACCGGCGATGTGTCGGTGGATGCCATGACGGCGATGGCGGGCATGAATAAGATCATGATGATGTTCACAGCGGGCGAGATCGAGATCATGATCTGCGATCCGGATAATGCCTTCCGCCACGGCGAGAACGGCGCGGCATATTTGTCGCTGGATAAGCTGTTCAGCGAAGAAGAACAGCAGGAGCTGGGCATACAGCCGCTGACGATCGCCATGCAGGATGATCTGGGCAATCTGACCGGCAAGGAAAGCGCTGCGTGCGGCATCGATCTTTCTGAAAATGAGCTGCTGCGCACTGCTTTCAAGATGAGCAACTTGGGATTGTATGTCATCGACGATGGCGCAAACGAAAACCTTGACAGCATCAGAACGGTCATCAAATATATTCTGGCGAACTGACAAAATTCTTTGTAGGCGAAGGGGCAGCGGATGAGATATCTGCTGCCCCCGATTTTTGATAAACCTCGTTTTAACAATTTTTCGAGAAATAAGGGGTTGACTTTTTTTAGACGCTATGCTATCATATTACCTGTCGCTGGCAAACACCAGTTGAAAGCATCGCGGGGTAGAGCAGCTCGGTAGCTCGTCGGGCTCATAACCCGGAGGTCGAGGGTTCAAATCCCTCCCCCGCAACCATCATGGCGGCGTAGCTCAGTTGGCCAGAGCATTCGGTTCATACCCGGAGTGTCAGCGGTTCGAATCCACTCGCCGCTACCATGTAAAAACCTCTTTTGTCTACTTGACAAAAGAGGTTTTTTATAGTGATATGCGTTCCTGCCGGAACGGGTGATATATCTTCGATATGATAGCGCTCAAGTTATACCTTCTGCAATAATGCTCCTAATGACGAACTTGTATCAAACTATTCGTTTGACCGTTCTATTATTGATGCGGAAGATTATTTCTATTTTCTTTTCTGGTTTTATTTCACATTGCGAAAAACATTACCGCTTATCTTGTAAAGTTTTGTTCTTGAAAGAGAAATATGTTTGCATGATGGAATAACATATGGTATAATCAGGAAACATCACAAATGGAGGGGATAGAGTATGACTTATTCTTATAATCTTCCGGGCTACGGCTATTACTCCACGGATGATCCGGCGCAGTTTATGGAGCAGCTTGCACAGCTCAACTGGACGCAGATCATTCTGCCTGCTCTCGGGATCTTTCTGTGTGCATTGGCGCTGACGGTGCTGTTTCTGGTGGCGTGGGGCAGAATGTTCCATAAGGCAAAGCTGCCGTGGGAACGTCTGTTTGTGCCCTACTTTGGTCAGTTCTGGCAATACAGATTTGCCGGCAGCACATGGATCTTCTGGGCGAACATCATCGTTCCGATTTTGTCGCTGATCGGCATTGCGCTGACTGCCGCCTATGGCTCGATAACGATGTTCCAGGAGATTGTTCCTATGATCTTCGGGCTGATGTTTATCGTGCTGTTCGTGCTGCACTGCATCTACTGCGTGAAGCTGTCCAAGGCCTTCGGGCACGGCTTCTTCTTCGGCATGGGTCTGCTGCTGCTCAACTATATCTTCATTCTCATTCTGGGCTATGGCGGTTCGGAGTATGTGGGAGAGTATAAATAGCGGGGCATCTATGATTTGCCAAAACTT
>CAZYQB010000304.1:0-2791 GCA_964649595.1 uncultured Oscillospiraceae bacterium
AACGGATGCTTATGAAAAAGGATTTTTGAGAAATTTGTTTTTGCGTCCGAGCTGTGAAGACTGCCGATTCAGCGCATTTCCGCGACATGGAGACATATCGCTTGGTGATTTCTGGGGAATACAAAAAACGGATGTGACGCAGAATGACGGCAAGGGTACGTCTATTTTGCTGATTAACAACGAACGCGGGCGGATGCTCTTCGAGAAAATCAGCGCCGATACACAGTATAAACCGGAAACGATTGATTATGAAACGATTCCGAACCGAGTGAGAGCAGGGTGCGTTTACAACAAGGGCAGAGATCGATTCTTTCAATTGATGACTCAAGGGAAACCGCTGATTGCTTCTGTAGATAATGCACTCAACAAGACCGGATATGATATTGGTCTGGTCAGCAATTACTGTGCGGAAAACTTTGGCGGAATACTGACTCATTATGCGTTGTACCATACGCTTCGGGATATGGGCTATTCTACACTGATGATAACGCATCCGCTTGTTCCTAAAAATCCGGATCAGGAACTTCCGGCAGCATTGAGAAGGTGCTGTCTGACAGATATCTATCCGGATTATGACAGAGCCCGGTTTTATCGTTATCGACATGAGATGCGTGAGCTGAATAATATCTGTGACAGCTTTGTTGTTGGCTCGGATCAGCTTTTTCAATATGGACTGTACATTGAGCTGAATCAATTTGTTTCGCTGGATTGGGTCGAAAGCCGCAAAAAGAAGATCGCAGTAGCAGCTTCGTTTGGACATGGAGAAGTTTGGGGAAATCCCAAGATCCATGCGGAAATGGCCTATTGGCTGAGCAGATACGATCATTTTTCTGTTCGTGAAAGTGACGCTGTTGCGCTGTGCAAAGAGACATACGGCGTAGATGTTGAACAGGTACTTGATCCTGTGTTCTTGGTGGATGTGCGGCATTATGACGAATTGATTGACAAAGCTGATCGTGAATTGCCGGAGCGCTATGTGGGATTTTATATTCTGGATCCTGATGAAGCAAAAGGCGCAGTAATCAGCGATGCGGCGCAATATTATGCTGCCGATATGACGGGATTCTCTGAATTTAATCGACTCGGAGAGTATACGGCACCTATCGCGGGATGCAATCCTGAGAACTATATGACCGAGGAACGTCTGAAGGTTATTAAAAATGCTAAATGTATAGTTACTGATTCCTTCCACGGTACCTGCTTGTCCATTATCATGCATCGTCCGTTTATTGCGTATTTAAATGCAAGCCGCGGTGCGAGCCGCTTTTACTCGATTTTGAAGCTGGTTGGTTTAGAGGATCGACTCGTCACTTCTTATGAAGAGTATGTACAAAAACGCGAGATGCTTCTGAATACTCCTATCGATTGGGATGAAGTGGATCTTAAACTTGCGCGTGAAAGGGAAAGGACTATGCGTTGGCTACAAAATGCATTGCACTCTTCAAAACTCAATCGCAATGAAGCGTATGACGTGCTGACATATCGTTTAGCGGATATCAATCGAGGATTGGTAGAGCGTCAGAGCGAACTTGAAAGAGATATTGAGGCATTTAAGACTCAGCGGATAGAGCTTGAGGAACGCATAGCTTTTCTTGAAAAGCGGTGTGCAATAAGGGGAAGATGTGCACGGAAGAAAACAGATAACCTAATCAAAAAGGGGATCAAGTTCTATAAAAATAATGGATTCTCCTGCACGGTGAAGAGAGTTTGGCAAAAGGTAACAACTCGCAAATGATGATTGCTCGTGCAGAAGCTTAGAATGTGCAGATGTATTATGTAGATGCATTATAAGAAGGGAAGACTAATATGAAATATGATTATCTCATCGTCGGTGCCGGTCTGTTCGGCGCGGTATTTGCCCATGAAGCGACTGCGCGCGGCAAGAAATGTCTGGTGATTGACCGCCGCGACCATATTGCTGGCAATGCTTATACTGAGTCTATCGAAGGCATCAATGTTCACAAGTACGGTGCGCACATTTTCCATACCTCCAACAAGGAAGTGTGGGATTATGTGAACCGTTTTGCGACCTTCAACAACTATATCAATGCCCCGGTCGCCAGCTATAAGGATGAACTGTACAATCTGCCTTTCAATATGAATACCTTCTCGAAACTGTGGGGCATCAAGACTCCGGCGCAGGCGAAGGCGATCATTGCCGAGCAGGTTGCCAAGGAGAACATCGGCGAGCCGCAGAATCTGGAGGAGCAGGCGCTCAAATTGGTCGGACGCGATATTTACGAAAAGCTGGTTAAGGGATACACCGAGAAGCAGTGGGGAAGAAGCTGCACTGAGCTGCCCGCATTCATCATTCGCCGCCTGCCTTGCCGCTTTATCTATGACAATAACTACTTCAATGATCGCTATCAGGGAATTCCCGAAGGCGGATATACGCAGATCGTCGAAAAGATGCTTGAGGGCAGTGAGGTTCGTCTGGGTGTGGATTACTTTGATCTCATCAAAGAGCAGCCGGATGTCGCCGAGAAGATTCTCTACACCGGCATGATCGATGAATTCTTCGGCTATAAGCTGGGTGTACTGCAGTACCGCAGTGTGCGCTTTGAAACGGAGGTCATCGATACCGATAATTATCAGGGCAACGCGGTTGTCAACTATACCGAGCGTGAGGTGCCCTATACCCGCGTGATTGAACATAAGCACTTTGAGTTCGGCACGCAGGAAAAAACGGTCATCTCCCGTGAGTATTCTTCCGAATGGACCATCGGCGTTGATCCGTATTATCCGATCAATGACGAGAAAAACGGCGCGCTGTATGCGCAATATCGCGAGC
>CAZYQB010000305.1:0-2782 GCA_964649595.1 uncultured Oscillospiraceae bacterium
ATCTCATAGACCTTGTCCATGCCGCCCACGATCAGGCGCTTGAGATACAGCTCCAGAGAGATGCGCAGCTTTACATCCTCATCCAGCGCATTGAAGTGCGTCTCAAAGGGACGGGCAGCAGCACCGCCGGCGTTGGCGACCAACATGGGCGTTTCTACTTCGATAAAGCCCTGTCCGTCCAGATAGCGGCGGATGGTGGAGATGATCTTGGAACGCTTTACGAAGGTATCCTTGACCTCAGGATTCATGATAAGGTCGAGGTAGCGCTGACGATAGCGAGTATCGGTATCGGTCAGACCGTGGAACTTCTCGGGCAGCGGATGAAGCGACTTGCTCAGCAGTGAGATCTTCTGAACATGAACAGAGACCTCGCCGGTCTTGGTGCGGAACACCAGCCCCTCTACACCCACGATATCGCCGATGTCATATACCTTCTTGAACTCGGTATAATTTTCCACGCCCAGATCATCACGGCAGACGTAGATCTGCATATTGCCGCCCTGATCCAAGAGGCGTGCAAAGGATGCCTTGCCCATGACGCGCTTTGCGGTCATGCGACCGGCGATGCGCACCACGGTATTTTCCAGTGCATCATAGTTTGCAATGATCTCGCTGGAGGTGTGCGTGCGGTCAAACTTGGTGATTTCAAAGGGATTGCGTCCTTCTTCGACCAGCTTATTCAGCTTTTCGATACGGATGAGGGACTGCTCGGAATAATTGCTCTCCTGCTGAGGAGTGCGAATCTGTTCGTCAGCCATAATTATGGAAACTCCTTTCAAAAGCTCCCTCTATTTAAAGAGAACGGAAAGCCGGAAAATCCGACTTTCCGCAAGCAATGTTGGGTCAGATTTTATCGGGTGATCTCCAGCACGTTGAGCTGAATCAGACCACCGGGAGTCATAACGTCTACGATGTCACCTACGTGTACGCCGATGAGTGCACCGCCGATGGGAGACTCATTGGAAACGTGCAGCTTACGGGGATCTGCTTCGGTAGCACCGACCAGCTTGTAGGTGTCTTCTTCTTCATATGCCATATCGTATACGCGCACATAGCAGCCGATGCTTGCGGTATCGGTGCCCAGCTCATCGTCTGCAACGATGGTTGCACGCTCGAGCATGATCTGCAGCTCCTGAATACGACCTTCCACGCGTGCCTGATGCTCGCGAGCAGCGCTGTATTCAGCGTTTTCACTCAAGTCGCCGAAGCCTTTTGCGATTCGGATCTCTTCCTGAACTTTTGCACGCTCAACCACTTCGAGCTGATGCAGTTCTTCGCGCAGTTTCGCCTCGCCCGATTTAGTCAGAACGATATTCATATTTGCCATGGATAACTACCTCCCTCATCCATCTGAAGATCTACACAAAAGCCTCATATAATAAACAACACTGTGCGTGCCTTCGCAACAGTGTTTAAGGCTATCGATTCCGCATTAAGTATATCACGCCAAAACCTGTCAGTCAATGGAAGATTCCGTTGCGCCTCAGCGCATCCGCGCCGTTCTATTTTCCATCTTCTCTTTTCCTCCTGCAATATGCTATAATACTCTCATTGAGTATAATATAGGAAGGGAGTTCATATACCATGTATATCACCTACCACGGCACCGCAGCGGCGGAGGGCGTTCCGGGAATCTTCTGCGAATGTGAATTCTGCCGCTATGCGCGCACGGTCGGCGGCAAGGAGATCCGTCTGCGTTCAGGCGCACTGATCGATGACACGCTCAAAATCGACTTCGGACCCGATTCCTTCGTGCAGATGCTGCGCTTTGATGAGGATTATTCCCGTCTCGAACACGTCCTCATCACCCATTCCCACGAGGACCATCTCTCCGAAAGCGAACTGAGCCGCATGAAGCCCGGATTCTGCAAAACCAGCCGTGCACTCACCGTCTACGGCAACGCGCGCGTCGGAGAAAAGATGCAAAAATATCTCCACAAAGACAAGCTGCAGTTTGTTGAGCTCGAGCTGTTCAAAACCTACAACATCGCAGGCTATGCCGTCACCCCGCTCGAAGCCATCCATGCGCTCGGCTCAGGCGAGGTGCCCTTCTTCTATCTGATCGAAAAAGACAACAAACGAATCCTATACGCCCACGATACCGATCTATTCCCCGATTCGGTCATGGAATTTCTCACGGGCAAGCGCTGCGACCTGATCTCGCTCGACTGCACCGACGGTATAAAACACGTCAACTACAAGGGACATATGGGCACCTCGGACAACCTGCTCATGCGTGAAAGACTGCTCGCCATCGGCGCAGCGGATGAAAAGACCGTGTTCGTGGCAAATCACTTCTCCCACAATGGACTTGTTCCCCATCATGAGATGGAAAAACGGCTGCCCGGATTCCTTGTCGCCTATGACGGAATGACCGCGCTTGTGTAACAGTTCTTCAAAATTCACTGTTTTATATTGCTTTTTTGCATGGGAAAGGGTAAAATAAAGATACCGTTTTTATATAAGGAGGAATTTCTCTTGATTACCAAACAGACTACCATCGGTCAGGTTCTGAACATGAGCCGCGAGACTGCACCTATTTTCATGTCCTTCGGTATGTTCTGCCTGTACTGCCCCCACGGCACTGCGGAAAGCATCGCCGACGCTTGCGCTGCTCATGGCACCGATGCTGATGCACTGGTGGAAAAGCTCAACGCCTTTTTTGCTGAAAAGAAGTAATATTTGACCGCAGATTGTGGATAACTCACCGGAAATATGCACTTTTCCACCGAGTTATCCACTTTTCCACGTTTCCCCCTGTGGATTGTGTGGGAAATTAACC
>CAZYQB010000306.1:0-2121 GCA_964649595.1 uncultured Oscillospiraceae bacterium
CCGAATTGGCACATCGCCTTTTCAGAGAGTTGTCGCTGCACAGGCTTGCTCATTTTTGTTTTTCATCACATATAAAAGGAGAATATATATATGAATTGCGCCAATTACCAATACCCCGAAGTTTACCGAAAAGACCATTCCCATTACACATATTATACGGACGATCATAAAAAGATCGTCCTGATTGCCGGAGAAAACGACGTTACCGAAGAATGGATCATGCTGCTCAAGCAAATGCACCGAGAAGAAATCAATATGCTTCGGCGCGGCAGGAGTAAGGGAGCAGGGAAAAATATACTATACAATCTGGATTCCCTCACCGAATTGCTGCATGACAAAACCGATCTGCTCATCGATCCTTCATTGAACACCGAAGATAATTACATAAAACATGAAACGCGCTCTGAGTACCGCCAAGCCCTCGCCCAGGCTTTGGCGGTACTTTCTTTTAAACAGCGATATATTTTTGTCACGATCCGCCTTCACAGGAAATCAGTCAAAGCAGTCGCTTCCGAATTCGGAATTTCACGTCAGTCGCTCACCGAGAGACTTTTCCGAATCGAGAAAAAATTAAGAAAGATTCTTAAAAATATCCCCTGCATTTCGGATTTCCAAACGCATAGATGTAAGGACACAAAAAAAGCAGCGTAATACGCATCGGTTTGCGAATGGAGGCAATACAATGGATTTCACTCAAGATAAAAGTATTTCAAACTCGGTTCCCGTAGAACTGAGCAATCGCGGCTGGCGAAAACTGGCTCATGTAAGCCATCAGCTTAAAGGTCACTTTGCACATGCACTTGTTTTGAAGCATGAGGTAAGTGCATACCTTGCGTCTCATGAGCAGGCAGGTATCGCTTTTGACACTCAGTGTCAGGAGCTTCACTATGATGACCGCATTTGGCTGCTTCTGCGGAAGATCCAGGGTATTTGGTACATCATTGATGTCTGGCTCCATGAATCTGTTGTATGTTCTATTCCCCTGTCTGTATGGAAACAAGTCCAAAAATACTGCTGTAAATGGATAATTCATCTCCTGCTCAACCAACGCAAGAATAACTCCATGAATTCCGTTGGCAGAAGTATCTTTTAGCAGCAAATGCTTTTCTTTTTCTCGCTTCACAGAAAGGATGTGATTCCATTGATTTATTGAAGCCGGCTGCAGTACAGCCGAACAGTAAATAGATAACCCATATTATGAAGAAAGGACAATCAAAAAGTGAAACAGGAAATCACCAAACTCAGAAGCCGTTTTGCCAAGCATTACGATCTTGGTCACGGTCAGCGTCAGGCAGTCCTCTTCCCCAAGGCTGTTCACTTCCGTGAGCAGGACGAATGGAAGGACATCGACAACACTCTTGAAGAAGCTCAGCGCGGCGGCAAAGCCGTATGGCGCAGCTGCGCCAATCCCATGTGCACCGAATTTGCATGCAATCCCCGCGAGGATATGCTCGCCCGCATCGAACATGACGGTCACGTCATCGAATGGGGCTTTGCTCACAATGCCGACAATATGATGCGGCAGCCTGCCGCATCCGTCAGATCTTTTGAATCTGCACTTAATGTAAACGAGGCAGAAAACGTACTCCCTCAGACCATGTTCTCCGGCGTCGACTATGAAAACGTCAATCCCGGCGTCAGCGTCCGCTATACCATGAACGGCATGCTCTGCAAGGAAGACATTATCGTGGAAAACCGTGAAGCACTTGCCTATACGTCCGTGCTTCTTCGCTCCAACGATCTCTCCTTCCGCGCCATGAGCGACAATTCCATTGAAGCCTTTGCGGGTGAAGACGTCGTCTTCCGATTCGCTCCGCCCGTCGTCAGCGACAGCGGCGTGCTGCAGGATGTTCCCCTCTCCTTCACCCTGACTCAGACCGCAGACGGTACCCGCATGGATTACCTCTTGGACGAAGAGTTTCTCAATAGTGCAGTCTTCCCCATCACCATCGACCCGTCCGTTGAACTGGTCAATGAAACCTCCAATCTGGATGACACCTATCTCAAGCAGTCTTCTCCCAACAGCAACTACAGCACCAGAGGCAGCATCTTCTGCGGCTGGGGCGATGCCATGAAGAGTTACATGTCGGACAGGACGACATATAGCGGAGGCATAGACTG
>CAZYQB010000306.1:2131-2760 GCA_964649595.1 uncultured Oscillospiraceae bacterium
CCGCCGGCGATACGGTCGTCAAAGCGGAGCTGAGTCTGGCGGTCTCTCAGACCGAAGAGTATGCCAAGAACCCCAAATATGTCGGTCTGTATGAGGTCCTCAAGGACTGGGACAATTCTTCCGTTACATGGAACAACTTTAACCCCAATGATACCGCCAACATCTCCGACGTGCCGATTGACTGCCTCATCCGCACCGACAGCACCCGCGTAACCTTTGATATCACCAACCTCTACCGCAGCTGGTATCACAAGAGAGACGGTGCTCCTCACAACTTCGGCGTAGCCCTGCGCCGCCCCGATCTCAAGGGCAACACCGTTTACAACTACGTCATGTTCTATACCCGCAACTACAGCTCTTCTTCCGCACCTACCCTGACCGTCCCCTACGTCAGCCATGTCGGTCTGGAAAAGAGATGGGATTACGAAGGCATATCCGCAGGTCGCGCAGGCGCGGTGTCGGTCGGCGTATTTAATGGCAACAGCGTCGTATCCCATCCGGACATCGCCATGGACGGTCTGAGAAAGCCGATCTCCGTAGGACACTACTACAATAGCTGCGAGTGCAATGATTTCTCCTGCTTTGCCGGCAACGGCTGGCGTACGAGCATGCACCAGTGTGTTCACAGC
>CAZYQB010000307.1:0-2705 GCA_964649595.1 uncultured Oscillospiraceae bacterium
TAGGGCTATGCCCGCATAGGAAAAACCACCGGCTACGCCGGTGGATGATTATTTTGTATTCTGCACAAAAATCAGCCGTACTATCCGCATATGCATCGTATACACTGCTAATCAGCTAACGAGTCTGCTAAACTTTCCAGCTAATCGTCGGAATTTTTTGTTTTACAGGCTGTTTTGTGCAGGGATTGCACCCATTAGCAGGCTTTGCAAAAGCTGCTGTGCTAACGCCGGGTTCTGACGCAGTTTCGTTAGCAGCTGATCTGCGTTGGTGTCTGCTACACTCCTTTGTTTAGCACCCGGATAGAAACTCGATTCAACCATTTTTGCCAGCGCACGCTTTTCTGTATCGAGAACTTCGTTGTAATTGCTCATGAGAACTTCCGGCGACTGACCGCCGTTCTCCGCAACAAGCTGATAGTTGTTTTGACTCAGACGAACCTTGTGCATCTGCCCCGATTTTCTGAGTCCCTGAAATTCGATCTGCTCCTTTGCAGGAATTCCCATCTGCCTCTGTCTGAACGCTTTTTCCAGATGACTCGGATCAAGCGGACGTCCGTCGTACTGACAAAGCAGCAATCCGTAATCGTGATATTCCTCACGAAAGAAATCTTTGCAGCGTTGAATTTCCGCCATCCGTTCCTGAATTTCTTCCATCAACGGCTCCGTCAGATATTGCTTGCGATGACTGCCTTCCGTCTTGGGTCCTTTCAAAATCAGCGTGGATTTGGAAGTCCTTACCTGTTTGGGAAACAGTCGGATGACCTTCTGCTTGGGCAGCTTCCCGATTGCCTCATCCGATACACGCTGTATCTGTCGGGTAATCCAGAGGCTTCCGTCCCGCAAATCAATCGTCTGAAGATCGATGCCGGCAGTTTCTCCCGCACGCAGAGAACAGACAAACGCGAGATGTACTGCCAGATGGAGTATCTTGTCATCCTTAATCTCCTCCAGCATTGCAAAGACCTTCTCAGGACTCCACGCACGGCGTTTCTGAGGCTTTTCAGCAGGTGGTGTAGTCACGGGTATCTCTTTGACATAGCCCCACTTCTTCGCCGTAGGAAAGCCTGACATCAGCACCGTGTAACACTTCTTAATCGAAGAGGAAGACAGTGTCGGAATGTCTTCGGGAGATTTTCCGTAGCTTTTCGCTCCTCTGCACGGCTTCATGCTTAAATGATCGAGGAAAGCATCAATGTCCTCGGAAGTAATCTCGCCCATGATGAAGTGACCGAAATACGGCAGAATGTGATTGTCCAGGTTCTGCCGATAGCTGTCATAGGAATTCGGCGAGAATCGCTTCTTGCGTGAATGAAACGGAAGCCATTTCTCGGCAAAATCTCGGTAGGTCTTTCGGGAATTGTCATCCGAATCAGCACCCTTGGGCAGTGCTACGGGGACTTCCACCTTGAACTGCTCTGCAACGGCTTTTGCGACTGCGCTTCTGCGCCGATAGTCCAGCGCCTCTCTCGTAATCTCCGAGTGCATCTTCTTCTGCTGGAGATAGTCGATGTGCGCCTTGCGTTTCACGGCTTCCAGTTCGGTCGCGTAGGTCTCCCAGATCTGTTTCTTGTTGCCATGTTCATCCTGATAGACATAGATCACATTATGGGCATTGCCTCTGACTTTGTATGTTGCCACTCAAAACCATCCTCTCATGAGGTGCCAATCAGAGAGCATTGATCTGGCTGTCGAGCCAGTTGTCGAAGGATTCCTTGTGTACCCTTACGCACCGCTTTCCGAATCGAAGCACCTTGAATTCCGTGGCGGTCTCGCAAATGTCGTATGCCTTGCGAAGACTGACGCCGAGTATCTTGGAGATCTGTTCTGCAGTGTAGGTGCGCTGAACGGGTTCGTTGACAGATTTCTTCGCTTCCATCATTATCCCCCTTTCTGAACGTGATAATCAGCCGGTACATTCATTGTAGACCGGGTGATCTTTTTTTGCAATGATACGGATAAATGGTTACGGGCGGCAGCGTGACATAGCTGCACCATAACTCCGCAGTCACCGATTACCGTGTGCCGCAGGGCTCCCCCTCAAGTCCGTGGGAGGCTGTGAAGAAGTATCATTATCCCCATGCAGGATCGTCGCGCCCCGCCTGTCGCAGCAGGGTCTGCAGATCGTGCCGCAAGCCGCTCTCCGTACATGGGATATGTACCCGTAACCATGTGTTCAATTATCAAGGTTCGCCGTGGTTTGTGCTGTTCTCCTTAGCACTGAATGTATTGTACTGCACATGACGCCATTTTTCGATGATCCGTCAGAACACAAAAGCACCCATTCCTGTGTTCTTGCAGAACACAAATTCAGACCAAACGCTCCAGATCGGTCAGCATTTCAATGACTTCGCGCATTCCGCGCTTGATGCGGCGGCTGTCGATACTGCCGCGCCCCAGAATGAGATAGTCCAGATAAACATCTGCCAGTTCTGCAATGTCGATCAGCAGATCGATGGAGGTATTCTTCGTGCCCAGTTCAATCTTTCCGAGGTGCGCTCTGGTGATGTTCAATTTTTCTGCAAAGTTTTCCTGAGAAAGCCCCATGGTATTGCGGACTTCCTTGATACGTTTTCCAATCTCCTGAGGATTGTATTTCATAACACTACGCTTCCTTCGCAATTCAAAATTCGGATGAAAAATTTCAAATCACGAAGGCGGCGACCGACATCGTTTTCCAATTACATAAAAAGCAAGGGAACAGCTGC
>CAZYQB010000308.1:0-2655 GCA_964649595.1 uncultured Oscillospiraceae bacterium
ATACGATTTCGGCAATGCAGGCTGTGTAGTCGGCCCCCAGCAGTGTATTGCCGTCGGTGATAATCAGATCCTGACCGATGTAGTTGCCCAGCAATGGATATTCGTCTTGACTGAGGATGTTTTTGCCTTCTTCATCCATGACCAGATCGCCACCTTGATAGTTATAAGCGATATGAGCCTTCATTGGAGAAGCCGGAGCATCCTCTGCCGTATCCATATGAGCGATCAGACCGATTACTGGCACCCCATCGATATTGGCAGGAATGGAGCCATATACATAGCCGTCCTTATCCACATGGGCATCAGAAATACCCATATGCTGCATTTCATCTACCAACATCTGTGCTAAAATAAGCTGCGACGGACTGCTCGGGCAATTGGGACAGTCTGAATTAGCAGTGGTATCAACATTTACATATTTCAGAAACCGTTCATATGCACGCAAATACAACAACCTCCTTTTTGTAATCGGGTATACATTTTTATTATAGCACTTCTTACACCTTTTGAACAGTCTTATCATACAGCAAAAAGCAGCCTTGCGATATCAAGTACAAAGCAGATCGGTGCGGACACAAGTAATGATTATGCGTCGATTACCTGTATCTCAATAGACGGGTAATTCAATTCGTTTTATACAAATCCTTGCTCCTTTAAGAACAAAGAAATGCTACAATAAGGCGACTTCGGTCATTTGTTCGATGCGGTCAATTTCATAATCGATTTTTAAATCGCCCGGATGCACCTTATGTCCCGGATTATACCAGCAAGTAGGAATATTTAGATTCACCGCACCTTGAATATCTGACGTTAAACTATCACCGATCATTAGCACTTCATTTGGTTTTGCCCCCCAAATGTCCAATGCTTTCAAATACATATCCGGTGCTGGTTTAGGAGCACCGATTTCCGAAGAGATCAACACCCCGGAGAGATAGGGAGCGATCTCAGAGTGGTCAATTCTTCCGTGCTGTACCTTGGCTATACCATTGGTCAAGATGATGATCGGCAGATGTTTGGATATTTTCTTTACAACTTCAAGAGCACCGGGCAGGAGAATGCTTTGCTGCGAAAGAAAATTTACATAGGCTTCTGCAATTTGTTCGACGGAGCAAGCAGGCTTACAGTGATACCACTCTATTAACTGTTTAAAACGGCAAATACGCAGTTCTTCCTGTGTGATAATCCTGCGTTCAAAATCCTTCCAACACTGGTCGTTGATTCGGCTGTATATGTCTGGAGCCTCGGAGGCTGTGATGTTTAGTATATTTAATACAGATCGAATGGCGTTATATTCTGCTGCTTTAAAATCCATTAGTGTGCCATCGTTGTCCATCAAAATCGCTTTGAACTTCATTTTTTTATTCCTCTTTCTATGTTTTCGCCGACGATACCTTTGAGCGCACCGATGCAGTCATCATTGATAACAATTACGCGCGCACCGCGTCTATGGGCAATTTCAGGCAATGCTGCTGCGGGATAGGTCGTCAGGGAGGTGCCGATGACCAGCATTAAATCGGTTTTTTCACTCAGTTCAATGGCTTCATACAGATTTTGTATATTATCTCCGTAAAGTACCACATCGGTATCTATAGCACCTCCACACTGAGTGCAGCGCAGCTTCTGCTGAATTGCCGAAAGAGCATTTGATTGATAGAGTGGACGAAGCTCGTTTGCAAACTCGACAGCGCTATACTTTTTGCCGCACTGCATACAATGAACTGTACGCAGCGTACCGTGCAGAGGATAAACTGTTTTTGTGCTTGCTTTTTCATGAAGTCCGTCGATATTCTGAGTAATAACGGGAATATTCAATGCTGCCAAAGCATAATGCGCGGCATTAGGCTCTTTGTCGCACCAGCTGCACATATCCACAAACAATTCAAAAAATTCTTCGGTATATTCGTTGAAATAATCTCTGCTTAAAAAATCGCGGATCGGACGATTCTTCCATGTGCCTTGAAAAGTAGGAATTCCAGAAGGGGCGGAAATTCCGGCGCCAGTCAATGCAACAGGATTCTGAGCTTTGCGTACAAGACGTTCGATTTCATTCATATCCATTCAGACTCCTTTCCGATAAGCAGTTACACATCTATAGTGTATTTCAAATATATAAAGAATGAACAGTGACCCTGCCGCGAAGGAGGTATACACTGTTCATATATGGCTGCTGCCGGGAGCGATCCGATCAATGCTTTAAAGCAGTTCAAGCAAATCGTTACCCGGCACGATCACTTTTAGATAAGGATCGTAGAGGTGACTTATATAATCGTTTATATAGTAACTTGTCTATGAACTTATCTATTGCTCATCCGATGTTTTTAAAAGCTCAATCAGCGACGGCGAGCTGCGAAGCACTCGCTGCAGTAGATCGGGCGATCATTCTTCGGAATGAAGGGAACGCGAGTGGGCTTGCTGCACTCAGCGCAAACGGTCTCGAACATCTCACGGGTGTCGCCGGTATTGTTGTTGGCACGAGAAGCCTTGCGGGCATCACGGCAGCTCTTGCAGCGAGTAGGCTCATTCTGGAAGCCCTTCTCTGCGTAGAAAGCCTGCTCACCAGCGGTGAAAGCAAATTCCTTGCCACAGTCCTTACATACCAGCGTCTTGTCTTCGTACATTGGAATTTCCCCCTGCTAATTGTATAATTGGCTG
>CAZYQB010000309.1:0-2637 GCA_964649595.1 uncultured Oscillospiraceae bacterium
CCCAGCTCGGAGATGATGTTCAGCGAGGCGGTGTGCAGCATTTCATACTCCTTGGGGGAGAGAGAAACCGCAGGGGCGATAACGATAGAGTCGCCGGTATGTACGCCGACCGGGTCGAAGTTTTCCATCGAGCAGATGGCGATGGCATTGCCGGCGCTGTCGCGCATGGCTTCAAACTCGATTTCCTTCCAGCCGTAGATGTACTTTTCGATCAGGACCTGATGGATGGGGGAGAGCATCAGACCGTTGCGCGCGATGACGGTCAGATCTTCTGCGTTGTAGGCATAGCCGCCGCCTGCGCCGCCCAGCGTGAATGCGGGGCGGACGATGACCGGATAGCCGATCTCGTCGGCAATTTCGAGAACTTCTTCAAGGGTGTTGGCAATGCCCGAAGGAATGACCGGCTCGCCGATCTTGAGCATGGTCTCTTTGAACAGCTCGCGGTCCTCCGCTTTATCGATGGCTTCGGCGTTGGTGCCGATCAGCTTTACATTGTGGGACTGCAGAAAGCCTTCCTTGTTGAGCTGCATGGCGATGGTCAGACCGGTCTGTCCGCCCAGACCTGCCAGCAGGCTGTCGGGTTTCTCTTTTTCGATGATGCGCTTGACGGTTTCGGCGGTCAGGGGCTCCAGATAGATCTCGTCAGCCATCGCCTTGTCGGTCATGATGGTAGCCGGGTTGGAGTTGACCAGAATAACATCCAGACCGGCCTGTTTGAGCACGCGGCAGGCCTGCGTGCCGGCGTAGTCGAACTCAGCAGCCTGACCGATGACGATCGGACCGGAACCAATGACCATGACTTTCTTAATATTTGGATTCAACGGCATAGTGTAAACCCCTCATTTTCTTTATGTCGATTGATTTTTTTGCTGACTTTCTTAGGATGTCATGACGCAGAACGCGCCACCGACGCATTTTGTGCCGGTGGCAGTTCGGTTTATGGCGATCATCGCGCCTTTTCCATCAGCGCGATGAAGGACTTATACAGGAAAGAAGTATCCTGAGGACCGCCGCAAACCGCCGGATGGAACTGCACCGAGAATGCGTTGCCGTCGGCATACTCTACGCCTTCACAGGTATGATCGTTGGCGTTGACATAGCTCTGTACGGCACCTTCGCAAAGAGTGGAAGCATCTACCGCATAGCCATGATTCTGGCTGGTGATGTAGGTGCGTCCGGTGCTCAGATTTTTGACCGGCTGATTGCCGCCGCGATGACCATACGGCAGTTTATAGGTCTTGGCGCCGCTTGCCAGCGCAAGGATCTGATGACCCAGACCTACGGCAAAGATGGGCTTTTCCCACAGGAGCTTTCGGATTTCCTCGATGATATAAATGTTTTCGGCAGGATCGCCCGGACCGTCGGAGAGCATGATTCCATCGGGATTGCAGGCGAGAACATCTCCCTCTACCTTTGCATCGCAGGGGAATACATGAACCTCGCAGCCGTAATTTGCCAGCTGTTTGCACAGGCTGTCGGCATTACCGAGGTCATATACGGCAACGCGATAGAGCGTATCACCCACGGCAGGAATGATCTCCTTTGCACCGCGAGAGGTTTCGTATACTGCATGGGTCACGGCATAATCGCTCAGCCCCTTGATGTCAGAAGGATCATCCACGATGACGGCGTTCATAACGCCCTTATCGCGAATGATGCGAGTGATCTCACGGGTATCCACGCCGCAGATGCCGACGACACCCTGCGCCTTGAGGTATGCGTCCAGCGTGCCCTCGCAGCGGAAGTTGCTCGGGGCGGTGCAGTATTCGCGTACTACATAGCCGTTGAGATAGGTCTGCTTGTCCTCAACGTCGGCAGGAATGATGCCATAGTTGCCGATCATAGGGAAGGTCTGCAGCACGATCTGACCGAAGTTGTTCGGATCGGTCAGTACGGCTTCATAGCCTACCACACCGGTATTAAAGACCAGTTCGCCCAGAGCAGTGCCCTCGGCACCGAAGCGGGTACCTTCAAAGATGTGACCGTCTGCCAGTACAAGATAGCACTTTTTCATCACAAATCAGCCTTTCATCAGTTTGACCAGCACGGCCTTCTGAGCGTGCAGGCGGTTTTCTGCTTCATCAAAAATTTCGTTTGCGTGTGCCTCAAATACGTCTGCGGTGATTTCCTCGCCGCGGTGTGCGGGCAGGCAGTGCATGACCATGCAGTCCTTGTTGGCAACTGCCATTACCTCGGCATTGACCTGATAGCCCTCAAAGGCAGCTCTGCGCTCTGCAGCTTCGCCTTCCTGACCCATCGAAGCCCAAACATCGGTGTAGATTGCGTCGGAGTCCTTGGCGGCTTCCATAACATCGCTGGTGATGAGCAGCTCGCCGTTTTCGTGTGCCCACTTTACGATATCCGCATCGGGCTGATAGTTGTCAGGGCAGGCAATGGCAACCTTCATGCCCATCTTGATACAGCCTACGATCAGCGAGTTTGCCATATTGTTGCCGTCGCCGATGAAGCACAGCTTGAGTCCCTTGAGGGTGTGCTTGTATTCGCGGATGGTCATAAGGTCTGCCAGTACCTGACAGGGATGAGCATAGTCGGTCAGACCGTTGATGATCGGGATGGATCCGTATTTTGCGAGGTCCTCGACTTCCTTCTGCTCGTAGGTACGGATCATGATGGCAT
>CAZYQB010000310.1:0-2630 GCA_964649595.1 uncultured Oscillospiraceae bacterium
GGTGACTATGAAACTGTCAGCGAAGAGTCGAATATTTTCAGCTATCCGTAATAAGTGGCTTGATTTTATTGTAAATATACGCTGATGATATATAGGTTCATTGCTGCAGCGCTATTTTCAAGGTAAGCGTCTGTGTGGGTATTACTCGCAGACAATTGGCTTTTATATACATGGTTGAGAGGCAGAGCGTGAAAGTTCTGCCTCGTTTTCATTATATAGAAATAGGCGCTGTTGCACAACAGCGCCTTATATATTTAAGTAGAGAGGATCAGTTATCGTCGTCAATGCCAGCTACGCTATCGATGGGAATGGACATAACGCTTCCTTTTGCGTTGCTGTGGATGCCGCATTTTTCGCTGATGGCTTTCATCATGGCTATTTTATGGCTCAGCTCCGTAACGATGAGTACGATCTCCTTTTCTTCCTGAACATTGAGTCCCCAGAAACTGACGGACTTTTCGTTGGGAATGCTGCGGCTGCGGATGACAGTACCGCCTCGTGCACCGGCGGCTTTTGCTGCCAGCATGACCTCTTCACTGAATCCCTGATTTACGATGGCGGCAACCAGAGTATAGATGTTTTCGTTTCCGTTCATGATATCCCTCCTTGCGGATAGACTTGATTCATTTTTACTGAAGGCATTCAGCATACGGAGTATGTGGCTGCTCGAACTGGTCATCGGGATCGTGAAGGCGATGCCGCTGTTGGGGGTGTACAGCTTCATTGCTTTTCTTAATTTGACCAGTGTTCTGTCAGCGGAGGTTTTCGGCACAACTCCGATCAAGATGCTCTTGTCGATGCTGCCGAGACCAAGTGCGTCGATGATCTCATTAGATGCGGTACCGATGGCAGTTGTTTGGTACTGAATCGGAATGTTCGTATCCTGGAACAGCTGTATTGCTGTACCGATCTTTTCGGGAGCAGCGATTACAACCAATATGCGAATGGAGGGCAGATTTGTTTCGCTCATTATCGGTCACTCCTCTGTCAGTTCGATAATAGTGTCACTGTCGTCAGAAATAGAAGCAGTAGAAGCCTTCTTTTCCAGTTTCTTCTGCTTGAAGGCATACAGAAGACCCATGATCTGAATGGCGATCAGCGGCGTAAGTGCGACCAGCGAGACAACGCCGAAAGCATCGGTCATAACATTGCCGCCGAGGGTTTCGCATACGCCAATGCAAAGCGGGAGCAGGAAGGTGGTCGTCATGGGACCGCTGGCAACACCGCCTGAGTCGAAGGCGATACCGACGAATATCTTGGGAACAAATCGGGAGAGAACGAGCGCTGTGATATAACCCGGGATCAAAATGTACTGGATCGGAATACCGGTGAGAATACGCAGGACAGCAAGACCGACACTGATCGCCACACCAATGGACAGACAACTGTTCATTGCGCTGCGCGAAACGATTCCGTTGGTAACGGTTTGTACCTGATGATTCAAAACCTGAATGGCAGGTTCTGCCTTGACGATGAAATAGCCGATCAGCATTCCGATGGGAATCAGCAGCCAGTTCCATTTCAGAGCAGCGATTTCACGTCCGAGAAGCGTACCTGCCGGGGCAAAACCGACATTTACGCCGCAGAGGAAAAGGACCAGTCCGACATAGGTGTAGATAAAGCCGATGATCAGACGACGGCGCTGATATTTCTGATATCGACGAGTGAGCAGCTGGAATATCAGATAAACGCCAACGATGGGAGCAATGGAGATGAAAACTTCCTTGGCATAGTGGGGAAGTTCAGCAGCGAACGCCTTTACTACATCCTGCATGGTCTGAACAGAAACGATCGCCGATGTGGAGTAGGAGGCCTCCTTGGGCGAGAAGAAGCAGCCGAGGATGAGCACTGCCAGAATGGGACCGCCGCTGGACAGGGCTACAAGACCAAAGCTGTCGCTGGAGGAGTTCTTATCGCTTCGCATGGCGGAAAGACCAACACCCATCGCCATAATGAAAGGAACAGTGACCGGTCCGGTGGTTACGCCGCCGGAGTCAAAGGCGATTGCCAAAAAGTCCTTGGGGACAAAGAATGAAAAGACGATGAGGATCAGATACATTCCGATCAGCAGCAGGGAAAGATCGATCTTTTTGAATATTCTCACAAAGGCAAGGGCGAGGAAAATACCAACGCCGACAGCCACCGTAAGGATCAATACCATATTGGGAATGGAAGGTACCTGCTGAGCCAAAACTTGAAGATCCGGCTCGGCGATAGTGATGATAATGCCCATGACTGCGCTGGCAGCCGCTGCAAACCATAGGTTGTTCGACTTGGAGAGCTCGATGCCGATGCCCTCACCAAGCGGAGTCATCGCCATTTCTGCGCCAAGCTGAAACAGTCCCATGCCGATAACCAGCATAAGTGCACCGCCGAGGAACATGGCGACGGTTCCGATTTCAAGTGGCACCAAGAAAATGCTTAGCACCAACACGATTATCGTAATGGGAAGAACTGCGTCCAGGGATTCTTTCGTCTTTGACTTCAACTTCAAATTCAATGGGCAAAACCTCCTTATGCTCAGATGTGCGCAGAGAGATGGTCGAGGGTACATTCGCAGTTCCCTACTGCCGACGCAAAGCATTGGGGAGACCGCGGATGCAAAAACTGTTTTGATGAGCGTATACAGC
>CAZYQB010000311.1:0-2628 GCA_964649595.1 uncultured Oscillospiraceae bacterium
GTCATCGGCTGGAACCAGTGGGTATAGTGGGTAGCACCCTTTTCAATGGCCCAGTCTTTCATGGCATTGGCGACCACATCGGCAATTTCGCGAGTCAGGCTGCCGTGCGTTTTGAGCAGCTTTTTGAGCGCTTTATAGGTGTCATGAGGCAGACGCTGCTTCATAACCTTGTCATTGAATACCAGCGAGCCGAAGGTTTCAGACATATTGATCTTTTGCATGGAATGATTCTCCTTTGTTTGGGCTGTATCCGGCGCGGGTGATTGCTGAATGTATAAAAAGGCTTAGAAGAAAAAAAGCAAAGAGGCAATGAGCCGCCATGCGGTTCACAGCGACTTTGCTGTTACGATAGAGAGAATTATAGCAGGGTGCAAAGAGGAATGTCAACGAAGGTTTGGTTGATTTTATATGATTATGTTACCTTATGAAAAAGACGCTCTGCAAACAAAGCTGTGCAGGGCGTCTGAAAATGGGACATGAGAATCATGTGCGGCTCGAACGGGCGGAGGCATTTAAAAGCTGCTCAAGCTGAGGAGTGGTGATCTCGTGCCAGTTCGTTGACGAAGGAAACATGAGCAGCGGCTCAAACCAGGCATACCATCGGGGCAGATTCTCGTGAAGTGAGTTGCGGCTGTCCTCCAGCAGATCGGCGTAGCGCAGACTGAACACGGCGTTTCCTGAAAGCAGCAGATAATCAATAGTATAGATGTTGACATCATTGAGCATGGAAATCAGCCGTTCGACTTCCTTTAAGTCGCTCTCGCGCATATCCGACAGCGGCGCAAAGGAACGGCAGGCGATAACGATGCTGTGCGTATGCAGCTTGAGCGCCTCGGCAATGATGGGGCGCAGGATTTGAGGATCGCTGATTCGCCCAGGGAAAAGGCGCGTGGTCATCAATGAACCGTTTGCACTTTCAAACATACAAATCAGCTCGCGCATTTGTGTAGGAGGAAATTTGGTGCGGATATGATAGAGAACATCGGTGAGGGTCTGAAAGGTGCGGTTTTCACGCGCCCAGTTCTCTTTGAAATATCGGCTTATTTCGCCCATCGCGCAGATCAAATCTCCCGCATTCGGACCGATGCCCGGAAGGGTCATCAATTCCTCTTTTGATGCAGACAGTACGCTGTCCAGCGAACCGAAATGATCGATCAGTTCATGTGATAGAGGATTTACATCGCGCTTAGGAATGGCGGCAAAGAGCATCAGCTCCAGCAATTCGTGTGGTTCAAAGCCTGCGCCCTTGGTCTCGAAGAATCGCTCGCGCATCCGTGCGCGGTGTCCTGAGTGCGCAGACTTAGAAGGTGTTTTTAGGAAATTCATGAAAAATATTTCCTCGCTATGCATATCATCGGATGAAGAGGATTTTTAGAAGATAAAACAAAGAGCCGATGCGAATGACATCGGCTCTCTGAAAAAAAGATATCCCGTGAGTGCCGTCCGGCGCCGCTTTTTCACCCGCCGCTCAGGCAGGACGGAGACCTGCGGCTGCTTACTGCCTTCCCCATCGTAACGCGTGTTAGGGGGGCCTGACATCTGCAATACCGACCCGGAATCCTTTTGTGAAGATGTGGGTAAAAGCGACAACCGTTACGCACACCCCAGGATATACAATCTCTTTACAATCTGAATTATACCGACTGCGCGGCGGCTTGTCAAGAGGAAGATACTGCCGATCGGGCAAATTGAGAAAATTTTTAAGGAATAGGCGTTATGCAAGGTCGTCAAAGAGCTTGTTGAGTTGTTTGTTGTACATCTTCTGAATGTCGCTCATGCGCAGTTCAAAAATCAACTCTGTGCCTTCGCTGACCATGATGTCTGCGTCGGGCTGCGTGTATAGGGGAATGAGATGGCGTTGTGAACGCAGAATCACGATGCGTCCATCCGCACTGCTGAAGATATGCGCTTTTTGCTGCCAGTCGAGCAATGCCTTCAAAATAGAGCGTAGCTGTTCGTCGGTCATATTGCAGGCCGTGAGTATATTTGCACCGATCAGCGCGCACAGTGCTTGACCGTGGTTGAAGTCGCGTGCATTGGTCAGCGCGGAGATCTGCATGATCGGACGCAGCATTCCGGGCAGACGGATGAGGGCAGTTGTCTTGTAATGGCGGCTTTCGGATGCGGGGGAGAGCATTTCGTGAAGCTCGCTGAGTGGATGCCGGTCTTTATATTTTAGTATGAAAGCAATTCGATTAAGAATCATTTCGCGCGGCAGAAAAGTTTCCTGTCCACTAGGGACGGCACGCTTGACAAACCAGCTTTCGGGGATCAGTCCTTCACGCTTCCAGCGATAGAGCTGACCGTAAGAAATTTTGGTTTCCGAAAGCAGCTCCTTTTTAGAAATCCATTCGTCGATGGGAATCAACCTCCTTGTTACTTCAAAACGGGCTATAGTATACCAGAACAATGTTTTGCGGTCAAGAGAGGAAAAGCGAGAAAAAAGTGATTTTTTTCTCGAATAATACGTCAAAAAAAACATCACATATAATAGGAAGAAAAAAGTTTTAAAAAGGTGCTTGACAAAAAGGGGTTTAGCGGCTATAATAATACACGTTGTCAGCGCGAGAGCGACGACAACGAGCGATCCTTGAAAACGATATAGTGAAGACAGACAAGCAAGAGAGA
>CAZYQB010000312.1:0-2616 GCA_964649595.1 uncultured Oscillospiraceae bacterium
CCTGATCGATTCGGTAGTTTGCTGGCAGGTGGAATTACCTGCACGATCGGAATCCAGACCGCACTGAATATTGCCGTCGTAACCGGCACAATGCCCACGACCGGTTTGCCGCTACCGTTTTTCAGCGCAGGCGGAACCTCGATAAGTGTGCTCATGTGCGCAGTTGCGGTGCTTTTAAACATTTCGAGAAATCGCATATAGGTGCGATATAAACACCGATTTTTTCATACTGCATAAACTGACGATATCAAGGCAGATGGAAAAGGGAGGTGTTGTTATGGGAGTATTTCGTATTGCAGGTGGAAAGCCGATTTGCGGAACCGCATCCGTAAACGGTGCCAAGAATGCAATGCTGCCGATTCTTGCGGCATCTCTGCTGACGGATGAGCCGATCGTATTAGAAGGCTGCCCAGCATTGAGCGATGTGGAAAATATGCTTTGTATTTTAAAAATACTGGGCTGCCGCACTCAGATGCAGAGTGATGTCATATGTGTGGATGCGTCAGAGGCAGCAGGATGGGAAATGCCGGAGCATCTGTCCAAGCTGATACGATCCTCCATATTTATGATGGGACCGATTCTCGGACGGTTTCACAAGGCGACGGTTACATATCCGGGCGGCTGTGAAATAGGACTGCGCCCGATTGATCTGCATTTAAAGGGTCTGCGCGCACTGGGGGTAAAGATTCAGGAAGCGCACGGAATGATCTATTGTGACGGCACACATCTGCATGGCGGAGAGATTGTGCTGGATTTTCCAAGCGTCGGGGCTACTGAAAATGTAATGATGGCAGCAGTACTGGCAAAGGGAAGAACGATTATCCGAAATGCAGCTCGTGAGCCGGAGATATATGATCTGCAGCAATTTATCAATGCCATGGGCGGCAGAATAGTCGGTGCCGGATCGAGCACGATTGTAATCGAAGGCGTTTCGAGGCTGCATGGGACGCGATTTAGACCTATGCCTGATCGAATTGTTGCCGGAACGATGCTCATTGCCTCTGCCATGACCGGTGGAGAAATCGTGTTGAAAAATGCCCGGTGCGGTGATTTGGATGCAGTGATTGATAAACTGCGTACAGCGGGCTGTGAAATCGAAAGCAGTGATTTGCACATTGGACTAAAGGCTCCCAAACGTCTGAAAGCGATTGATATATCGACTCAGCCATTTCCTGGTTTTCCGACAGATATGCAGGCACAAATTATGGCAATGTGCTGTGTGGCAGAAGGAACATCGATCATTGTGGAGAATGTATTTGAAAACAGATTTGCTCATGCAGCACAGCTCATTCGAATGGGGGCAGATATCACGATCAATCACAGATCGGCAGTTGTACGAGGCGGTCGCTTAACTGGAACACGCGTATGCGCAAAAGATCTGCGAGGCGGCGCAGCTTTGGTTCTTGCCGGATTGAGTGCAGAAGGGATAACCGAGGTAGAGGGGATCGCACTCATCGACAGGGGCTATGCGGCATTTGATAAAATGCTTGGCGCAGTGGGGGCAGATATTACAAGGGTTTAAAAAATCGGAGGGAGTACGATTCAATGATGCCTAAACGATCCAATGCTTATGAAAAATACGAGAAATACCTTCGCCGCAATCAGGCATCTGCTCGTCGTTATAAATGGCTGAGCTGCTTTGTGCTTTTGATTGCGGCAATCGCCGTTGCTGTAACAGTGCTGCAAAGCAGTACTGTGGTCATTAAGGAGATTAAAGTGACCGGTGATCTAATCACAAAAACAGAAAGCGAAATTGTCAGTCTGTCGGGACTTAGGTTGGGTATGAATATATTGAAGGTAGATAAGAAGGAGATAGAGAGGAACTTTTCTATCAATAATCGTGTCGAATTGGTGGAGGTTCGTATTCAAAAGCCGGATACAGTTGTGCTGGAAGTGCGCGAGCGCACATCACGCGCGGCGGTAAACTGCGCCGGAGTTATTCTAATGATCGATATGGATGGGTATATTTTAGACAGATTGAGCAGCGTGCCTCAAACCGGAGGAAATATACCCGTTATTAATGGCATGGATGTGCGTGTCAGCGTACAGGGCAAAACGATTGAATCGGGAACGAAGGGACAAATCGAAGTCATGAGCAACGTGTTGTCGGCAATATACGCTTCGGATTTTCAGCAGCGCGTATCTGAATTGAATGTATCTGATTTGGACAATCTATATCTGATATCGGATAGTGGCATTCAGATATTGATCGGCGATGATGAAATGCTTGATGCTAAGCTGGCATGGACACGGGCTGTGCTCGATGTTTTAACAATAGAAGGAATTATGAGTGGCGTTGTGGATGTTTCAAGTGGAAACAATGCGGTCTATTCGTCATTATAATTGGGTATATGATTGTGTTTGTGTAGAAATAATGGTCACGGTTGTTAAAAAGTTCGCAAAAGCCCTTTTCAAGAATCGCAAAACAATGTATAATGATAGATACTATGGAAGATGTATGCGAACGTGAAGTTCGTTCATGACGAGGCAGGCGATTAAATTCGATGAAAACAGTAGCAGCAGCAATTGAATTCGGTACCTCAAAGATTGTCACACTGCTTGCCGAAAGCAGCGGCATTACAAGTTCGAGGTGCAACATCATTGGCTCGGGTACTG
>CAZYQB010000313.1:0-1316 GCA_964649595.1 uncultured Oscillospiraceae bacterium
ATACAATTCCCGAAATGACCTCTTCGTGATATTGCGAATCTATCTTTCCGGCAAGTCCCTGTGCTTCCAGCTGCGCCAATGCCTCATCAATATCCGCCATCCGCAGATCAGGCACCCGTACCCGCAGCTGCATTCTCTTATACATCTGCCATCCATATGCCGTACCCGCAGCAATCAAAGCAGTCACCAACAGTGCAAACGCAGCAGTCAGCCATGTTCTTCGTGCGCCGCGCGGTCTTGATTTGTTCCGGTCTGCATTATGCCTTTTCCGATCTCTGATAAATCCGCCTTCGGGATAACGCCGCGCTAGCTTCAAATCCCATGCAAACTCCTGCGCACTCTGATAACGCTTTGCAGAATCCTTGCGAAGTGCCTTAAGGATAACCTCCTCCAAGCCACGCGAAACCGCAGGATTGATCTCTGACGGCGGAACCGGCATTTCTTCCATGTGCTTGAGCACTACTGCGCGAGCGTTCTCTCCGTCAAACGGCTTTTGTCCGGTCACCATTTCATAGAGAACAACGCCTACCGAATACAAGTCACTTCTGCCGTCAACCTTTTTTCCGGCTGCCTGCTCCGGCGAAAAATAATACGCCGACCCCAACACATGACCTTCGTCCGTCATACTATTGGTTGAAGTATCAATCATTCTGGAGATACCGAAATCCGCTACTTTGACTTTTTTTAAGTCCTCCGACACCAAAATGTTCTGAGGCTTAATGTCCAAATGAACAATATTGTTTTTGTGCGCATGGTGCAGCGCTGCCAGAATTTTCAATATCACATCTGTAGTACACTTAAAGTCGCGGCGGAAACGGTTTTTCTCCCGTTCCATAATCTGTCGAAGCGTAGTACCGCGGACATACTCCATCACGATATACGGCTTTGCACCTTCCTGACCGGTGTCATACATATTTACGATGTTGGGATGAGACAACTGCGAAATCATGCTCGCCTCCGCCTTAAAACGCTGAACGAAGTCCTCGTTCTTCAAGTGCTGTGCGTGCATGATTTTGATGGCGACCAGGCGGTCATACTTCAGATCCCATCCGAGATACACCTTTGCCATGCCGCCGGATCCAATCAATTCTCTAAGTTCATACTGCCCTGATAACAGCTGTGATGTCTGGCTCATACTTCACCTCTGTTGTCAACAACAATCAATGCGGTAATATTGTCCGCACCGCCTCTCCTAAGCGCAAGATTGATAAGATCATCCAGCTTTTCTTCCCACTCCTGACGAGAGAGCAGGATCTCAAGCATCTCATCTGCCTCAATATAATTGCTCAAGCCATCCGAACACAGCAGCCATATCT
>CAZYQB010000313.1:1326-2606 GCA_964649595.1 uncultured Oscillospiraceae bacterium
CGCCGAATATCAGCGGCAACGTACTTGCTCGTGCCCATTGCTCGGGTAATATAGTGCCGATGCGGATGCACCTTTGCTTCTTCAGCCGTAATTTCTCCGCGCAATACCATATCCGCAACTAGGGAATGATCTCTTGAAAGCTGCGCAATCATATTGTCGCGTACGCGATATACTCGGCTGTCACCAATATGCGCCATATACACACGATTAGTATCAAACCACAACGCCGTCAGCGTTGTACCCATACCAGCTTTGTCAGGCTCGCGCTTGGAAGTATCATAGATCCTCCGATTTGCTTCGGATATGGCATATCGGATCGCTTCCTCATTCGGACGCGGCGCACAGCGCAGCCATCTTTTAAATTCCTCTACGGCGATGCGGCTTGCCACTTCACCTGCCCGGTGACCGCCCATGCCGTCGGCTACGATGGCAAAGCTTTCGCCTGTACTCGGAACATAGTACGCATCCTGATTTACCGTGCGTACTCGCCCGACATCTGTTCGACCATATGCCTTCATGATACTTCTCAGCCCTGCCTTTCATCTGTTTTATTGATTGATTTTTTAGTCCTTTCCCAGCGCGTGCCGACGGAGCTGACCACAGGCACCTTGAATATCGTCACCCATTTCACGACGGCGCGTTACGGAAATATGTCTTTCTTCCAGTCGACGCATAAACGTCTCAACCTCGTGCTGAGTCGGTGCCTTCAGACCGCGCTCCTTGACCTCGTTGAGAGGGATCAGATTGACGTGGCACTGCATTCCCCGGAGCTTCTTCGACAATTCATCTGCTTGAGAAAGCGCACAGTTGACCTCACCTACCAGCGCATATTCAAATATAACGCGCCGTCCGGTCTTGTCAATGTAATTTCGGCAAGCATCCAGCACCTCATCGATTTTATAAGCATTTGCCACCGGCATCAGCTTCTTGCGAACCTCATCATTGGGTGCGTGCAGCGAAATAGAGAGCGTAACGGGAAGTCCTTCCTCTGCCAGACGATACATATTCGGCACCAGACCGCAGGTAGAAAGCGATACTCCTCTAAGCGACATATTCAACCCGCGTTCGTCCGACATCAGCCGCAGAAACTTGACCACATTGTCATAATTATCCAGCGGTTCGCCGCTGCCCATCAGCACTACATTGCCCACTCTGCCTTCGATCAGACGGCGATTTGCTGCAATGATCTGTCCCAACATTTCACCGGGCGTAAGACTGCGCACACAGCCTTCAAGAGTGGATGCGCAGAACTTACAGCCCATGCGGCAGCCGACCTGTGT
>CAZYQB010000314.1:0-2604 GCA_964649595.1 uncultured Oscillospiraceae bacterium
TCAGGAATGTGCCGCCCTTTTTCAGCACGCGGCATACTTCCCGGAAGCTCTTTTCAGATCCCGGCCAGAAATAGACGGTTTCAAAGGCAGTAATCAGATCAAAGACTTCGTCAGCAAACGGCATGTCGGATACATCGCCCTGCAGAACAGTGCATCTTCCGCTTTTCACCGCTGCCTGATTGACCTGCTTGGTTTTCTCCACCGAGATTTCCGAATGATCCAGCGCTGTCATCGTTGCTGTCGGATATTTCTCTATGAGCTTCGCAGCGTTGCGGCCACCGCCGCAGCCAAGATCAGCGATGGATGCAGGCACAGGCACATCCAGAAAATCCATGCCCCAGTCAGCCACACCGGCATGTCCAGAGTTCATGCTGTTCACCATCATCTTTCCCAGCAAGCCCTGCGGCTTTCCGGTGTTGTTGAAGATCCTTTTCAGGATTCCCATATGAAACCTCACTTTCTGCCCACGAGGAGCGTGGAACCGGACAGCTCCATCATCAGCGATTCTTTCCGGCTCATGAACATGCCGTTTGTCGTGTCGATCAACTCCACATGCGCATAGCCCTCCTCGCGCAGCTGCCGGGCGAAGGCTTCCATATCGCCGTAGCGTGATTTGCTCATAATGTCGTGAAGCGCAAAGCAACCGTCTTTTTTGAGTACACGCAGCGTCTCCCGCAGGCAGTCCTGCTTATTGGCTCCAACGATATTGTGATAGACATAATTGCTGGTCACGGCGTCGAAGGTCTCGTCCGGAAAGTCCAGCTTCAGCGCGTCGCCCTTCTGAAACTGCACATTGCCGACGCCTTCTGCCTGCGCGTTTCTTTCGCACAGCAGCTTATTGAAGGAAGCGTATTCCTTGCCCCAGCGGTCGATGCCGATCAGCTGCGCCTTCGGGTTACGCTTGGCACAGGCGATGGTCAGCGCCCCGCTGCCGCAGCCTACATCCAGACCGATTCCGCCGTCGGGAATCGTGACATAATCCGCCGTGCCATCCACGATCTGCCGGGACAGCTGCCGCTTTCCGTTATAGGAAAACATGTAGTGCATATAAGCAAGCCACACAGTCGCAGCAAGCAGTATCACGGCAGCTACTGCGCTGATGACCAGCAAAACTGTGCGCAGTATGCTTTCCGCCATGACCGCCTTGCAAATCGCAAACATCACTGCCGCCGCAACACAGCCCGCGCCAAAGCCCCAGATCATGCCCTTGGGCACCCAATTCTTATAATCTGCTTTCATTTTGGCGTACATCCTTTCAGTTCTTCCGGCAGGTAAAACAAGCCATAGCTTCTACGGTTTCAAGTTTCACATCTGCATACATGCTTTCAAACCGTTCGCGCAGACTGTCTGCTGTTTCAAACGGTGGCGTGAAGAAACCCTTGGGTACATACAGATGCCGGATGAACCAATCCGTACGCCGATTTTCCTCTTCAACATAGAAGCAGCCGCAGAAGATCCCGCCGGGCTTAAGCACACGGAAGATCTCACGATAGGCAGCCTCCTTGTCCGGAAAGGCATGAAAACCATTGAGCGACAGCACAAGATCGAAGCTTTCATCCTCAAACGGAAGCGTGCTCACATCGCCCTGCTGAAAGCGAATGTTTGCAAGACTCATATTCTCCGCGCGCTGTTGTGCCACGGTCATCATATCTGCAGAATAATCCAGACAGGTCACGTCCGCATGCGGAATCGTCTTGTACAGCGGCATGGTCAGCACGCCCGTGCCCACAGGCACCTCAAGCATTTTGCCATCAAAGCTGTCAGGGACGCCGCGCATGGCCATTTTCAGATAACGCATATTAGCAGCCTTGTCCATGTTCCATACAAGCCTGCATATCGCGCTGCCCAACAGCGTGGAGCAGGTGATCATGCCGTCATAGAACGTCGCTTCTTTGCCCAGATAATGATAGGCATTCTGAATCTCATCATGTCTGCTCATTGTTTTTCTCCTTCTCAGCAAAACGGCTCGCTAACTTCGCCTCGCTTCTGAATTCGATCTCGATGATCTGGCACATGCAGCTCCAGTCCCCAAACCTGAAAATGGCATTGGCGAGGATACCGTATCGCCGGTCCAGTGGGCGATAGCCCGTCATGTAGCCCTTGCGGATGACGGATGCGAAATTCTTCGACCACTTCAGCAGGTCGCGCTCGTCATCCACGCTGAAATACAACCCGACATTCTGCATCTGCGCGGGTTCAAGCCATGTCTTCAGCATGTTCTTGAGGCCTTTGGCGTTGGTTGCGTCAAAGACGATCTTCCCGCCCGGAAAACGCTTCGCCATTTCGCAGAGCAGTCGGCGGACGTCCTCAGCCTTGAAATAGTAGAACAAACCCGAAGCGAAGAATACCGCACCGTCTTCCGGACGGAAGTGGATTGCATCCATCCAGCTCAGATCGTTCAGATCGCAGGGAATGTTGTATACACGCTCCGTGGGTGGCAGCAGTTCATTTCTTGCGCGAATCACGTCCGGCAGATCCAGATTATATCCGATGTCAAGGCCGTTGTCTGCCTGACTGAACGTGGTATCCAGCCCACAGCCCAGATTGAGCACAGCAGCCTTCGGATGCTGCTTCAGATACCGGCGGCAAACCTCCGCCATGTCA
>CAZYQB010000315.1:0-2602 GCA_964649595.1 uncultured Oscillospiraceae bacterium
GTCGACGACCAGCAGACCCAGATCTTTATATTTTACATCCTTGCTCAGCAGGCGGTGCGTGCCCACGATGATATCGATCTCACCGCGCTTGAGCGCACCGACGGTCAGCTTTTGCTCGGCAGCCGTGCGGAAACGGCTCAGTACGTCGATCCGGACGGGGAAACCCGCAAAGCGCTTGAGCATGGTGGCATAGTGCTGCTGCGCAAGAACCGTAGTAGGAGCCAGCAGCGCCGCCTGTTTGCCACTCATGACTGCCTTGAATATGGCGCGCATGGCAACCTCGGTCTTGCCGTAGCCCACGTCGCCGCACAGCAGGCGGTCCATTACCGTGTTTTGCTCCATGTCGCGCTTGATTTCCTCGATGGCGCGCAGCTGATCGTCGGTTTCGGTGTAGGGGAAATTATCCTCAAACTGATGCTGCCACGGTGTATCCGGCTCAAAGGCATAACCGGGGGTTTGCTGGCGGTGGGCATACAGCTTGACCAGATCGCCGGCGATCTCCTCGATCTTTGCCTTTACCTTTGCCTTCTGTTTCTGCCATTCGGTGCCGGAGAGCTTATTGATCTTGGGCGGATGATCCTGAGAGCCGATGTATTTTTGTACGCGGTCCAGCTGATCGGTGGGCACATACAGCTTGTCGGTGCCGTGATACTGTATGGCAAGATAATCGCCATAGGTACCGCCCACCTGGATGCGCTCGGTGCCCAGATATTTGCCGATGCCGTAGGTTTCGTGAACCACGAAATCGCCCACGGAGAGATCGGTAAAGGCGCTCAGCTTTTCACCCGAGTGTGCCGCCGCACGCGACTTGTGCCGTGCAACGCCGTAAATATCGGTTTCGGAGAGCACGCGCAGCTTGAGTGCAGGATACTGGAAGCCGCGTGTGATGCCCAAAGGCAGTATGATCGGCTGACCGGCAGTTAGCTTCTGCGGCGGCAGAGAAGTAAAGTGTACGTTCAGCTCGGTTTCATCGAATATCTTTTCGATGCGCTGACCGCGCGCCGTGCCGCCTGCCATGATGGCAACGCGCCAGCCGTCCTTTTTCCACAGCTTCATTTCGCGGATCAGCTCATGCATATTGCCCTGATAGGAACTGCCGCTGAGCGCATCAAAGCGGAATATATCCTTGACTCGGATTTCGGTCTGACCGTTTAAGAAAGGAGTCATGACCAGCGAAGTGCCTGCACTCAGGCGATGGAGCAGCTCACCGTATCCGGCGAGCAGATTTCCCTGCTCGCTCAATGCGCAGGAACGCTCCAGTGCGACTTTGAACTGTTCCTCAAACTCCAGCTGATAGTTTTCGCAGCGGCTGCGCAGGCGGTCCGGCTGATCGAATACCACGAGGGCGTTGGGCAGATAGTCACTGATGAGCGCGCTTTCCTCATACAGATAGGGAAAGAGCGATTCGGCAGCGGCGCAGATGCCGGTTTCTCTGAGCGCATCGATGCGCGGCTCAAACTGGCGCGAAAGGTCGCTTACGGAAAGAGAATCCACCGTAGAGAGCAGATGCCCGGCATTTTCGGTGAGCTTTATGGATTTTTCGGGCGCTGTGATGCCGTCGAGCGCATCGGCTTCCTTCAAGAATTCCTCCCACGGGGGCAGATCAAGCATAGCATCCATGTGCGCCTGCCGATGTGTCTTTGCGCCGGAAAGCGCTTTTTTCAGGGCTTCATCGATCCGATCGGCGGCCGAAAGTGCCTGTTCTTTGGTGAGCAGTACCTCGCGCGCAGGCAGGATCATGGCGTGCGGAACGCGCTCAATGGATCTCTGGGTAAGCGGATCGAAATCGCGCAGGGAATCCAGCTCGTCGTCGAAAAATTCAAGGCGCAGCGCATATGCCCGACCGATCGGGAAGATATCCACGATACCGCCGCGCATGGCGCACTGACCGCGTGCCTCTACGATGTCCACTCGCTCATAACCGGCGGCAGTCAATCGTTCGATCAGATCGGCAGGCTCGATCACCATGCCTTCTTTGAGCATGGTCACGTTGTCGATGAATGTCTGCCGGGGCATGATCGGGTGCATCAGTGCGTCGATCGGGGCGATGACTGCTTTGAGCTGTCCGGCGGAGGCGGCGCCCAGCGTTTCGATCCTTCGGGCAGAGAGATCGCTGCTGACTGCAGCGACCTTGTGAAAAGAAATCTCGCGGGAAGGGAAAATGGATACTTTGCCGTTTAAAAGGGTGTTCAGATCATCGGCGGCGGTTCGGGCAAGCTGTTCGGTTGCGGTGACGATCAGCAGCATTTTCCCGGTTTTGCGCGCCAGCGCGGCAAGAACGTGCAGACGCTGCGTGTCATCCAGACCGCATACCGAATAGGCGCCCCGCTGCCTGACCGACTGCTCTAATTTTTGAAAGGACTCGATTTCTTCCAGCGGCGCAAACAGCCACGAAAGCGAGTCGGGTTTGGTGGTTTTCTGTGCCATTTGCACCAGCCTTTCTGCCTTGCGGCAGCATCTTTAAAAATGATTTCTGTTTAATATACTGAGTGAAATTCAGTTTGATTCAGCGCTTGTTCAGCACACCATATACATCGCGCTCAAATTCGCGTGCAATTTCAGCGCTGTCGGCATTTTTCAGGTTGGTCATGTATACGGCAGT
>CAZYQB010000316.1:0-2595 GCA_964649595.1 uncultured Oscillospiraceae bacterium
CCTCACGACCGGCAATATACTGTGGAATTACGATATGCTCTTCTCTCTTGAGGCAGGCGACAAGTGATACCGCGCCTCCTCTGATATGAACATACTGCCATGAGGGATCCTTTTCTTCGTACTTTTCTCCAGCGCCATTTTCCTCTTTGGCACTTTTTACCGACAATTGTTTTCCGTACTTCTGAAACTCCGAGAGCAGCGCTTCATTTTCGGAGAGTTCTTCAGACAGTTCGCTTACATCCTCAGCAGCAATGATCTCTTCTGCCATCATCAGGCGCAGAAGAGATGTATGCCTCAACGCAAACGGATACAATCTTTTTCGCTGCCTGCTAATGTAGTTCATATATTCGCGATGCTTTTCTGATTTTTCCAGACCATCAGCATACCATGCGGCATATCCCTTGACGAGCATCGGTTTAAGCTGCGTTGCAAACATAGAAGGCGCAGTATGCGGAGCGATAATTTCCTCCAGATTATCACAATGAGAAAAAGCGTGCATATCAACATAACAGATCCCTCTGGGCAGCGTAACTTTCTTTAAGCTTCCGCATCCGTAAAACACATTTGCAGAAATATATACAAGCTGCTCCGGAAACGTCACCTTACATAGATTTGTGCAGTCCGAAAACAAAAACGATTCCATTCTGAACAGTCTGTGCGGCAAAATGATCTCAGTCAGGGAAGCGCAAAAGGCAAACGCCATTTCACCGATAAAGCCGATCCCCTGCGGCAAATAGATGCGCTTTAGTGCCGTACAGCATGAAAACGCACTGTTTCCAATGCTGCTCACACTTTCCGGAAGTTCAATCTCCGTCAACGCACAGCAATTTCCAAACATACGCGGCGCAACAGCACACAGCTTTTCGGGCAATACAATTTCTTTCAAACTGATACAGTCTTCAAACAACCCTTCATCCAAGTATTCCATATGCCGCGGAAATACGATTCGCCGAAGCGATCTGCAGCCTACAAAAGCTCTTCTGTCGATCACTCGCACATTTTCCGGAATCACCAATTCATCGAGCCTTCGACAGTTCGCAAATGCTTCCGCCTCGATCGTGCGCACCGAACCGGATATGATAACCCGGCTGAGCCGATCACAATTTCTGAACGAATGGCTGCCTATTGCCTCCACGCCATCGGGAATTTCGATCTGTTCCATGCTGTCCGGCAGTTCGATCCTGATTCCGCGATCATCGTAATATTTCCACAGATCAGCCTGATGAAATATGCCGTCCGTAATATAAAAGATTATTTCAATCTCTCCCCTTCTTTAGCTATTTGACGATGCCGCAGCTTCGCGCTATAATAAATGCAAACCAAAATACAGGAGAAAATATTATGCCGAATATCATCGAAATTACATCCCTGAATGTGCCGGAGCTGGATGTATTCGCACGCCTGACCGAAGCTCAGCTTCGTTCCAGGCAGGAAAGCGAAAAAGGAATCTTTATTGCAGAAGGACTTACCGTCATCGGCCATGCGCTCGATGCAGGCTGCACACCGCTGTCCTTTCTGATGGAGCGCCGTCACATCACCAGCAAGGCGCGCTCTCTGCTCGAGCGCTGCCCCGACACACCCGTCTACACGGCAGATAGTTCGATTCTCGCAGCCCTGACCGGCTTTGAGCTTACTCGCGGCGTGCTGTGTGCAATGCGCCGTCCCGCCCTTTCGGATATAGATAGCATCGTTTCTCAGGCAAAACGCATCGCCGTACTGGAGAACATTGTCGATCCCACCAATGTGGGCGCAATCTTCCGCAGCGCCGCAGCGCTGGGTATCGATGCAATACTGCTTACTCCATCCTGCTGTGATCCGCTGAATCGCCGCTGCGTGCGCGTGAGTATGGGCACGATTTTTCAGATTCCGTGGACTCGAACATCCCTTGATGCCAGTCAATGGCCGCATCCCGGTCTGGAGCAGCTTCATGCGCGGGGCTTCAAAACAGCTGCAATGGCACTGAGCAAAAATGCGGTGTCGATCGAAAACGCCGCACTCTGTGCTGAAGAAAGGCTGGCCATACTGCTCGGTTCGGAGGGAAGCGGACTTTCCAGTGAAACCATCGCCGCCTGCGATTACAACGTGATGATTCCTATGTCGCATAACGTCGATTCACTCAATGTAGCGGCAGCAAGTGCCGTAGCCTTCTGGCAGCTGCGCATACGAAAATAAATTCGTTTGTTTCTTCTCAGTTTCCGCGTTGCATATACCTAAAAAGATGCTTTCCAACGCCAATATGCAAATCAAAATCAATCCGCATCCGACGGTTTGTCCGCAAAACATCATCAAAAGAGCGTATATCATAAATTTCCAAATCATATGTGCTTTATCGTCCATTCCTATTCAGGCGCAAAACAGCTTTGCCACACAACATTTTCTTGTAAAAACATAAAAAATCTGCTCTCACCGCAATGGTTGAAAGCAGATTTTTTCATAGTCTCAAAATCATTCTTAATGCTGCAGCATTATTTCCATTGTCCCAGCATTTCGCGCATCCACGAATAGACATCCATATCATAGACAGACTGCAGGTTTTCCGGGGTCAGCACATCACTCAGTTTTCCTTGTGAAACACACCTTCCCCGATTCATGAGC
>CAZYQB010000317.1:0-2591 GCA_964649595.1 uncultured Oscillospiraceae bacterium
GCTCGCGGTCGCAGATCATCGCCGTGGCGACCGACTGCACGCGTCCGGCGCTCAGTCCTTTTCGGACCTTCGACCACAGCAGAGGACTGATCTTATAGCCCACCAGACGATCCAACACACGGCGCGCCTGCTGCGCATTGACCAGTCCCATGTCGATGGGACGGGAGGACTTGATGGCAGCCTTTACCGCCTTTGCGGTGATCTCAAAAAACTCCACGCGGCAGACCGCTTTTTCATCGATGCCCAGCACGCCCGCAAGATGCCACGAAATCGCTTCGCCCTCGCGGTCCGGGTCGGTTGCCAGATATATCTTGGTTGCACTGCGGGCTTCCTTGCGAATTTTATCCAGAATTTCTCCACGCCCGCGGATGGTAATATATTTCGGCTTGAAGCCGTTTTCTTCGTCCACACCGATCTGAGATTTGGGCAAATCCCGAACATGACCATTGGATGCTTCCACCTTGTAGCCCCTGCCCAAGAATTTGCTGATGGTCTTCGCCTTGGCGGGTGATTCGACAATGACCAGTTTATGCGCCATGAAACAACCTCCGTTGTTTGTTTATTGCTCCTTCAGAATGTCTGCGCCGCACTTTTTAGCCGCGCAGCTCACAGTATGATACTTTATACGAGGGCACGATACAATTTTCCTGCCGACTGTCTTATTATTCCCTGCATTTCGATGATTGTCAAGAGTGAATTTAGTTCTGAACTGGTCATTTTCATGTCGATTGCCAATTCATCGAATGATTTTTCCTCAAACCTTAACATTTCGACCACTTTACGCTCTGATTCGTCCAATTCCGTCAAATCCTGATCCGCACTTTTTTCGACCTCACGCTTCACCGACCAGCCAAAATGATCGAATACCTGCTGACCAGAAATGACAGGAGCATCTCCATCCACCAACATCTGATTCGGTCCTGCGCTCGCCTGAGAATACACTGAACCTGGCACCGCAAAGCAGGGTCTGTTCTGCTTACGGGCGAAATTTACGGTAATCATCGCACCGGAATCCTTCTTGCCTTCGGTCATTAGCACACCGTCGCTCATGCCGCTGATGATTCGGTTTCGCTGCGGAAAATTATACGAGTTGACACGCATATTGGGCGCATATTCCGATACAAGCGTACCGCCTTGCTGAAGGATCTGCTCTGCCAACGCCAAATGCTCCGGCGGATAGATAAATTCCGGACTGGATGCCAGCACTGCAATGGTCTTGCCGCCTGCATCCAGACAACCCTTATGCGCTTCGGCATCTGCGCCGATCGCCAGACCGGAGACAATGGTCACACCCTCCTGCGCCAACTCTCGGGAAATCTGCCGGGTAAAACGTCGTCCGTCCGTCGTAGTCTTTCGGGAGCCGACAATGGCAAACATCTTTTTATCGTTCAGCTCCAGCGAACCGCGCACATATAAAGTGGCAGGCGCATCAGGAATGCTGCGGAGCCGATACGGATATTCCTCATCCAGCTGCGTGACCGCGCGAATCCCTTTTTCTTCCATGTCAGAAAACAGCTTGTTCATATATTCGTCATTGCGCGTCTCTTTGATCTTCTCATAGACTTTCGGTCCGATCACCCGACGCGCCAGAACGAGCTGCTCCCAAACATATTTGGCTTCTCCGTATTCAACCATCAGCTTTTCAAACGATTTTGCGCCCAGTCCCGGAATACTCGACAGCCATATCCAGTATCGCTGTGCCTCCCCGTACTCCATTCCCCTCACGCCCCTCATGTTATACTATATATTCTGTAAGCATACGTTTTATCCCCAGTATTTGCTGTCCAGCGCGCGATACTGTACCGCTTCGGCAATATGCGCCTTTTCGATCTGATCACAGCCTTCCAGATCAGCAATGGTACGCGCCACTTTCAGAAGGCGCGTATAAGCACGATTGCTCAGGTGCATCTTCTCACAGGCACGCAGCAAAAGCGCCCGCGCATCACTTTTCATGACGCAGTATTTGTTGAGCGTGCGCGCATCCAGACGCGCGTTGCAAGTAATATTCTGCCCCTGATAGCGTTTTCGCTGAACGCCGCGTGCTTCCTCTACCCGGCTTCTGACCTCGGCAGAGGATTCCTCCATCGCATCATCCGCCAACCGGTCAGGCGGCAGGCTTTCGATTTCGATATGCAGATCGATCCGATCCAGCAGCGGACCCGAAATTTTGTTGAGATAGCGCCGTATTTCCGACATCGAACAGCGGCACGCCTGCGTACGCGATCCGTAATTGCCGCAGGGGCAGGGATTCATCGAGCAGATCATCATAAATCCGCTGGGATAGGTAGACTGCGCGTTGACCCGCGTGATCGTTACCTTGCCGTCCTCCATCGGCTGGCGCAGCGCTTCGAGTACATCTCTGCGGTATTCGGGCAGTTCATCTAAAAACAGTACGCCGTTATGAGCCTTGGATATCTCTCCGGGCTGCGCGTGCAGACCGCCGCCCACCAGTGAGACCGATGACGCGGTATGATGCGGCGTGCGGAACGGGCGCTCGGTAAGCAGTCCCTCTCCGGGCATAAGTCCCGCTGCAGAATGGATACGCGTGGTCTCCAGCGCCTCTTCAAAAGTCATATCGGGCAGTATGGTGG
>CAZYQB010000318.1:0-2573 GCA_964649595.1 uncultured Oscillospiraceae bacterium
GTGGCAGTCAGCATCATTTCGGGCAACGTCAGAAGGCGTATTCACGCCGATACCCGCATGATCGGTACGCTCAGAGCTGTGGGTGCGGACAAGAAGGTGCTGGTCAAGTGCTACGGCGGGCAGGTGCTGATGAGCTTTATCATCGGCTTTGCTGCGGCGTTGGTGCTGTATATCGCCTTTGTGGTGTGGCTGGAAACTACTGCATCCTGGGTTGATATGGTGGATGATATGCCGCTGACTGTATTGGCGATGGCTCTGTTCTGCGCCGTCGGCTATTTCTGCTGTCGTCAGTCACTCGGGATAAGCATTCAGAGCGTTATCAACAAGAGCATTATCGAGAATATCAAGGAGCTGTGAGGAACATGAAAAGTGTGAGAAGGGTTCTTATACTGGCGCTGATGCTGCTGTGCATACTGCCTGCTGCCGCGCAGGGAGGCGGTAATCTGGAAGGCTATATACTGGATGAGAACTATGTCATGTCTCATATGGATAAAAGCTGGCTTCAGGGCTATGAACCCACCATCAGCGACAACCGGGTGAGGATTTGTCTGCCAATTACTTCCCAAAGCTCGGATGGCAAACTGACGGCGACGCTCATTCTGGATGATGAATCGGTTGCGCCTTTTCGCGACGAAAAGCGGTCCACGGTGGTTTACCGTGAAAACGGAATGTTTGCTGTGGAATTGAAGATCAAGTTGAGCGAAGGGCGAATCAATGGAGATTATACCGGCATCATTCGTTTGGAAGGCGAAAACAAGAACGATCAGTATATGGTTACGGAATATCCGATAGTAATTCGTATCCGTGACGGCAAAGATTCCCTTGTGCAGCCTCAGATTTCTCAGGTACAGGCTGAACTGAACGTGGGAGAAAACGGGAATATCAGCGCAGTGCTTACCAATACCAGTCGATATGCGGAAATGACCAATCTGCTCCTTACGGTAACGGATGCTTCGGGCGATATCGTTCCGAAGTCATCGGACACGCTGAGGATTGGAAACATCAGACCCGGTGAATCGGTAAATATCAATTATCCGGTAAGCGTAAAGTCGAATGCCTCGGTGGCGCTGCATGAGCTGACATTCAATTTGACCTATACTGCGGCGAGCAAGGACGGAAGCTGGACGGAGACCTTCACTCTGCCCGTTTCCCAGCAGATGCGCCTTGAGCAGGGCGGCGTGCAGATGGCAACTACTGCTGTGCAGGGGGATATTGCTTCTGTAACACTTCCTCTGATGAATATGGGCAGAGGAGATATTACCAACGCCATGGCAACGCTGTCCATTCCAGGCGTGGTGGAACGCCAGAGCGTACTGGTAGGAACCATCTCGCCCGGCGAGACCAAGCAGGCAAAGCTCAGCTTCACTCCCGGAAAGAGCGTGCTGGGCGATGTAAGCGGCGTTATTACCGTCACGGCGGAGGATGCATGGGGAAACAGTACCGAGTTTTCCGTGCCGGTGGAACTGACGATTGAGGAACCTGTGAAGCTGACGAGCTCCGGTACGGTGGAAACAGAGGAAAAGCCGCCATATCTGACATATGTATTCATGGGCGCGAGTGCGCTGCTGTTGATTGCGCTGATTCTGCAGGGCATGATTATGGGTGCAAAGATCCGCAAGCTGGAGGAAGATCGGCTGTAAAAGGAGATGTCACCAATTTAAGGCGCGGAATGATCTGCACATCCGTTAGGCTGATCTTCGGGATCGGCTGACAGGCAAAAAGCGAGCAGGAATCCTTTTTACGGGACTCCTGCTCGCTTTTGTGAAACGAGATGTTTTTTGCTTAAAGAATTATAGTATGAAAGTACAGCGTTCATAGATACGAGTTTCTTCAAAATATTTTTCTTCCAGAGGAATCCATTCATCGATGAAGCGATGAAACATATTCTTTCCGTTGCGCTCAAGGATGCGGATTTTCTGAACATCCGGAGTAATATGGATAAATGCCGATACATCATACGGCTCCTCGAAGTGCGGGTGCATACTGTATGCGCCTTCTACGATGCTCAGCTTTTTCGGCTCCACATGAATCTCCTTGCCCAGCGCCATTTCGGAGCAGTCAAACACGCGGTAGGAGAAGGGCACATTTTTTTGGAGAGGCTCCAGCACCTCTGCGCGAAATCGCTCATAGTCCACATTGCCGCCGACTTCTTCAAAGCGATCAGGCGTGCGCTGATGCGGCTGCAGGAAAAAATCATCCATATGGAACAGATTGCAGTCGTATACTTTGGTCAGCAGCTCGCCGAGGGTACTCTTTCCGGATGCACTGTAGCCCTCGATGGCAACCGTGACCCGTTCCTTTTCCAGCAGTGCTTGGTCGATGGCACAAAACAGCGGCAGAAAGCGCGCGAAATCGGCGCGGATAACGCGGTATGCAGGGGAATATATCTTGCGAAAAGCATCAGAATGGTGTACCGCCGGACAGGCATTGGAGCAGTATTCCGAGAGAAAATGGCGCGCGCGTTCCGACTCGATGGATGCAAACTCATTTCGGTCGATCAGCACGAGCATTTCGTGGAGCAGATCATGAAAGCTCTCCATACGCCCGGCTGGTGCTGCAGAAAGTATGAACAG
>CAZYQB010000319.1:0-2572 GCA_964649595.1 uncultured Oscillospiraceae bacterium
TATCTCATTACAAGGGGGAATAATCCGATGAGCAATTATGTAATCATGACTGATTCCTGCTGTGACCTGACGCATGAAATGGCGGAGCAGCTCGGTCTGGTGGTACTGCCTCTGACCGTTGAAACGCCCAAGGGTGATTTCAAGAACTATCTGGACTGGCGCGAGATCGCACCCAAGGAGTTTTATGATCGTCTGCGCGGCGGCGATGTCTGCAAGACCTCTGCAGTGAATACCGGCACATTTCGCGAGGCGATGGAAGCGATTCTCAAGGAAGGCAAGGATGTTCTGTATCTGGCATTCTCTTCCGGTCTGAGTGGCACCTATAATGCCAGCATGATCGCTGTCGGCGAGCTGACTGAGGAGTATCCCGACAGAAAGATCTATGCGGTGGACACTCTGTGCGCTTCCATGGGTCAGGGTCTGATCGTATATCTGGCGGCTCAGAAGAAGAATGAAGGCGCAACCATTGATGAAGTTCGTGACTATGTTGAAAATACCAAGATGAGCGTTGCACACTGGTTCACGGTGGATGATCTGATGCATCTCAAGCGCGGCGGTCGCGTTTCGAGCGCCACTGCAGTGATCGGCACGATGCTTAAGATCAAGCCCGTTCTGCACGTTGATGATGAAGGACATCTCATCAATATGGAAAAGGCACGCGGTCGCAAGTCTGCACTCAACACTTTGGTTGAGAAGATGGCAGCTACTGCCATCGAGCCGTCCAAGCAGGTCGTATTTATCAGCCATTGCGATTGCGAAGCAGATGCACAGTTCGTTGCAAAAAAGATTACAGAGCGTTTGGGTGTAAAAACCATTTACATCAACACCATCGGTCCGGTTATCGGTGCTCATGCAGGTCCTGGCACGGTTGCAGTATTCTGGCTGGCAACTCAGCGATAAAAGTAAATCATATAATAAAGCAAGTCCGTCTGATGCATGTCAGGCGGACTTGCTTTGTGTATGCGAAGGTAACGCAGGATTATCCAAAGGCTTTTCTAAACTGCTCGCAGTAATAGGCGACCAACTCATATTTGGCATCGGGGGCGATGCGGTGATCGGGGCAGGGGATGTAGCCGCCCAGATCGATGAGAGGCTTGAGACGCTCGATTTCGGCATTGACGGCGGCTTTGTCGCGGGAGAACACCGTCTTGTTCATGCCGCCTACGCCGCGCAGATTGCGACCGTATTTTGCACGCCACGGAGCAATGCTGGCGTTCCATGTGCCCACCTCGATGGGGAACATGGTGTTTACGCCGTTTTCGAGCCATGTGGGGATCAAAAGATCGATCCAGCCGTCGCAGTCCACCGATACGATGTCGATGCCGTGCGCGTTGAGCAGGGAGGTGGTGCGCTTGTAGTGCGGTCCGATCATCTCACGGAACACCTGCGGATGGATCAGCGGACCGTTGTTGAAGCAGATATCCTCCCAGAAGTGACCATAGTCAAACTCGACGCCTACGGAAAGCATCTGCTCCGCAACGCGGTAGACCAGTTCTCCGAAGGTGTCAATGATTTCGGCGTACAATTCCTCATCGTCTACTGCCAGATAGCTCAATTCCTCTACGCCCAGCATATTGCGGATATTGCCATAGAGACTGCCGCAGTGCAGCGCAAGCGGAATTTCACGCGAAGCACTTTCTTCTTTGAGCGCGTACATTTTCTTCATGTCCACGCGGTCAGGGGAGTAGGTCAGCTTGGGCAGATACAGCTCCTTCCATACTTCGCGCCCGGTCAGGGTAGTTCCGATTTCGGAAGGGATACTCACTACGCCTGGCATCACGCGGGTAATCAGACCTTGCGAATTGCGGATGATTTGTGCACCGTTTTCCTCGGTGCGCAGCAGTTCGCTTTTAAAGAACGGGTGGAGAAAGCTTCTGCCTTCCGCTACGCTGTTCCAGTTGAAGTCAAAGCCCAGCTGTGCCATGACCGCACGGTCAGCCGTGCAGTTGTCGCCAAAGCGCTCGTATTCCTCGGCAGCGGAAGCGGGAATGTGTCCTTCTGCCGCCCACTTTTCGAGGGTTTCTTTCCAATAACCGAAGGCAACGACAGGCATACGATCGTATTTTTCGTAATGAAGAATAGCTTTTACTCGCTGACGATGATTCATAATTCTGCCTCCTGAGTGAGATTGATAGAACATCTGTAAGAAAAGTATAACATTTTACAGATACTGCGTCAACAGAGAGAAAATGATTTTAGCGGATTGCCTGTTTATTTGAGAAAAAGCGATGGAATTATTTATTTGCGATACTTCTTGCAACGTGTACGCCGCTTGCCGATGCGTGGGACAGGGAGTGAGTAATGCCGCTGCCGTCGCCGATAACATAGAGTCCCTTGTGCGAGGATTCGAGGTGTTCGTCTACCTCGACCTCCATGTTGTAGAACTTGACCTCCACGCCGTAGAGGAGAGTATCGTCGTTGGCGGTGCCCGGAGCGACCTTGTCAAGGGCATAGATCATTTCGATAATGCCGTCGAGCAGGCGTTTAGGCAGCACCAGACTCAGATCGCCGGGCGTGGCGTTGAGGGTGGGCATAAAGAAAGAATCCTGCATTCGCTTGATCGTGGAACGAC
>CAZYQB010000320.1:0-2556 GCA_964649595.1 uncultured Oscillospiraceae bacterium
TTCAGCGCATCTGTCAGCTGCTGCGCATCATAGATCGTCATGCCGTCGATCATGCCTGTCCACTTTTCATCTGCTTTGTTATCGCCGTCGGATTCATTGACAATCAGGAACGCCCGCCCTTTTTCAGCACGCGGTATATTTCCAGGAATAATCCTGATTCTTCCAGCTTTGCCATGTGGCGTCCGGATACCCGGAATCACAAACGCATCACGTTTTGATATGCTTTATTCCGGCTGAACCTTCAGCGTCTTGATACCGAAAAGGAAATATACGATATGGAACACCCACACCACGAACAGCGTGTTGCAGCCGATCCAGATCGCCTTGCGGCCCATCATGAAAAATCCGACGGACATGAGCAGCGTTACGGTGATCATGATGCGCACCTTTGTTTTAACCGTCATGCCCTTGCCCTGCACGAAGCTCTCCAGATTGTTCTTATAAAGCTTCGTGTTCTTGAACCATCTGTCCAGCTTTTCGCTGCTTCTGGCAAAGCAGAACGCCGCCAGCATCAGAAACGGAAATGCAGGCAGCATGGGCACCACCGCGCCTACCGCGCCAATGCCCACGCCGACACAGCCAAGGATGATATAGATGATTTTCTTCATTTCTCATGGTCTTCATCAGCACATCCTCGCGGATTTCGCAGATCAGCACGCCACCGATGGTCACTTTTCCTTCGAAGCCTCGCTATTTGCCGGTCAGAATCGCCGCAACCGTGGATTTGCCGCAGCCGCTCTCGCCAACCAGCGCGGTGAACGTACCCGCCGGGAACATCATATCCACGCCGTGCAGGATTTCGCGTTCGCCGTCATAGGAGAATCGCAGGCCGCTCACGGCGATGTCGCATCCCTTCGGAACCCTATCGCCGCTCTTTTCCTCGGGCAGATCGATCAGATTGAAGATCTTGTCGCTTGCCGCCATGCCGTTCATGGCGATGTGGAAAAAGCTGCCCAGCTGGCACATGGGGATGAAGAAATCCGCCGACAGCAGGATGATCAGCAGCACGCCGCCAAGCCCAACATTCCCAGCGCGGAACTGCGTGACCGCCATGATCATGCCCAACGCCGCGCCGCCATAGGCGATCAGATCCATGATGGTGATGGAATTGAGCTGCAGGTTTTCAAGGAAGGTGTCGCCCAGCTGCGTGTACTGACCCCAGTATTTGCTCAGCAGTTTTTCGCCCATGTCTGCACAGCGGCGATAGCCACCGGGATCATCTGCACGCAGACCAGCAGCACGATGGCCGAAGGCACATTTACAAAGCACATCACGATGAACAGCGTCAGTGGTGCCAGCATCGCATAGAAGAACTGCGGCAGATACGCGCCGAAATAGGTTTCCAGCTGGTCAACGCCTTCAACCGCCACCTGCACTACCTCGGAAGTGCGCACTTTTTCAGCATAGGACGCGCCCAATCGCAGGAGCTTACGGTAGATCGCTTCCCTCAGAGTAGACTTGACGGCTTTCGACGACAGATAGCCCATCCGGCTCGCTGCCAGTGCGCAGACAAAGCGTACCGCCAGCGCGATCAAACCGACAGAAATGGTCGCTGCGATGTTCTTTGTTTCCACAGAGCCATCGAACAGCTTCTGCATCAGGGCTGCAACGCTGCCCATCATGCAGATATTCGCCGCCAGCGACGTCCACTGTACCGCTACATTCCCAGCTATATATTTCTTGCTTTCCGGCACCGCGCCAATCAGGCGCTTGTTGATCGTCATGTGTCATATCTCATTCGCATGTTGTTAGCCGTAGCTAACTGACATTCAAAAGAAAAACTGCTCAGTGAAACTGTTGCAGATGTTTCAGTTAAGCAAGTCTAACTACGAATAATATATCACCCAAATCGTGCGAAATCAAGCATTCCTTCTTATTTTTTCGCAACACTAAATTTATTGACTCATGTGGAAGAGGGCAATAGTTCGCAAAGAAAACGCCGGAAGCACTGCTCTAATACAATGCTCCCGGCCCGATTTGTGGCGTTAACCAACTATTGTGTATTCGTATTTCATCCCGTTTCTGAAGACAACCTTCAATTTCCTGTCTTGATCAATAGTCACTCTATCCACAAGGGCCACGAAAGTATACGGTTCAAACTTCATGCATTCTTTCTGATCCTCAAGCATTCGCAGGAACACCTCAATCCGCCGTCTGCGGTCAGCTTTATCCTTCTTCTGCGCCTCGATGCTGCGGATCTTCTCGCTGAACTTCTCATGCTCAGCAGCCAGTGCATCGTATTTCCGCTGGTACTCGTCCTGATCCCTTCGCACCCTGGCATTTTCTTCAACCAGCTTCCTGACACGCTCCGCCATACCTATCGCCTGATCCTGCAGCCTTGTTGCGATCCTATCAAGTTCGCTCGTGTCAAGCACCTCATCCAGCACTTCGCGGCAGGCGGCGAAGATGGCATCCTTTTCTGCCATGACCTTCTGCATCACGCTAACAAACGCTTTCTCCAGTTCCTCCAGCGTCACATGCGGCGTTGAGCACTTCTTTTCGCCTTCATACTTGTGGTTGCAGCGCCAGATCGTGCGGCGGTACTCGTCCGTGCTG
>CAZYQB010000321.1:0-2556 GCA_964649595.1 uncultured Oscillospiraceae bacterium
TCACTTGGCTCTCTGTTTTTCTATTCACTTGTTACCCTTCTATTGTACCGCAACAATCAAATGCACATAAAAAAGAGCGACCATCTCTGATCGCCCTTGTTCATATTCTATTGCTCAGTATGCTTCCAGCTGCTTTTCGACTGCTTTCCCTGCTTTCAGAGATCCCGCCGCATCGATCAGCCGCTGATTGCTTGAGCCGCGCCAACGGCATTCCAGACTACGCTTCGCCAGTTCAAAGCGACCATCTACCAGCACATCCACATTTTCAAGCAGTTCGCGCCATTCAGGATGCGCCGCAAAGCCGCGCATCAGCTCCTCGATCGTATAGCCGGTATATGCCCATACATTGAGCGCACGCTTTTTTGCCTGACGCGCCAGTTCACAGCAGGCAGATGCCTGACAAAACGGCTCGCCGCCACTGAGTGTAATGCCCGAAAGCAGTATATTTTTCTCAAACTGCTTTACAATTTCATCGGTATCCGCATCATATCCGCCCGCAAGATCATGCGTTTCAGGGTTATGGCAGCCTTCACAGTGATGTGGACAACCCTGAGTAAAGATCGTAAAGCGAAAGCCGGTTCCGTCTACAATAGAGTCATTGACCATACCCGCAACGCGAATTTTCATTTTGCTTCACTCCTTTGTGCATCAGCCGCGCTTGAGCTTTCTCTTTACCATGTTGATCGCCGAATGCACCGACTTAACATTGGTCGCCAGAAGCGCACCGCCATATACGATGATCGACAGCAGTGCAACCACCGCCAGACGCATAAACGCCATCGGACTGGAAGATGCCTGCGGCAGAATGTAATTGAGCATCAGACAGGTAAGCGTGCAGAATATGGTGCAGATCAAGATCTTCATCAGTTCGATCAGCTCATTTCTGTCGCCCAGACTGCCCAGTTTTCTGCGCAGACGGACAAACATCATGCCCGCACCGATCAAGCCCGACAGCGAAGTCGCCAGCGCCAGACCATTCGCGCCCATCACGCGCACAAGAATGAGATTAAGAACTACATTGAGCACCATCGTAATGATAGAATTGCTCATGGGCGTCTTTGTATCCTGAACAGAGTGGAAGGCACGGTTGAGCATATCCCTCACACCGAAGCCGATCAGACCGATCACATAGAACAAAAACGGTCCTGCAGTAATTTTCACCGACTGCGCATCAAACTGCCCGCGCATATAAGCTGCTCGAATTACATCGTCCGACATGACCACGCAGATTGCCGTAATTGGCAGAATGACCATTGACACCACTTCGATACAGTTCATAATCATCTTAGCAATGCCCTTGGTATCATCCTTGGCAGCCTGCTGGCTCATTTTTGAGAACATAATAGTAGTCAGCGGAACCAGCAGCACGCCCTGCAGGAAGGTAATCAGTTTGTAGGCAAAGTTCATACCTGCCACCACGCCGTCGCCCAGACCAGTTGCGAGGAATCGATCGATCAGGTGGTTGAGCTCATTGACCGCCATACTCAGCACCGCAGGACAAGCAAGTATCAGCAGATGCTTGAACGCCTCATCCTTGACATCAAAATGCAGCCGATAAGAGAATGTCTTCCACAGTGCAGGCAGCAAAATGACCACTTGCAGGATGCCGGAGATAAACACGCCCCATGCCAGCGCTGTGATGCCGTACTGCGCGGAAAAGCTCACGGTAGTAACGATCAGTGCAACGGTGATCGGAAAGCCGGTAAGCTGGGCGGCAAGATATTTCTCACGCGCATTGAGAATGGATGAAAGCACGATTGACGATACAAGGAACACCAGCGAGGGCAGCATGATCTTGAGCAGCTGCGCCGTCAGCAGCTGCTTCTCATCACCATAGCCGCCGTTGGTAATGCGCACGATTGGCTCAGCGAATATGAACATGATGATCGATACTACCATTGCTGCAAGCGCAAACAGATTCAGCACGTTGCTGCCGAAGCGGTCCGCCTGCTCCAGCCCTCTTTCCTGCTGCATCCGCACATAGGTGGGAATCAGCGTGGAGGTAATACAGGAATTGAACAGCAGCACCGGCACATAATACAGACTGTATGCCGAATTGTAGGCATCCATCGCAGCATCGGTACCGTAATACGACGCCATGATGATTTCCCGGATAAAGCCGCCTGCTTTGCTGACGAAGATCAGCAGCGTTACGGCAAGGGTGGTCTTTAACAAATTGGAACTTTTACTGCTGGACACACAGACACCTTCCTTACGTATTTCTTCCGTATCACACGGTATGACCTTGCTTTCAATAGTATAACACGATTACGATTTATGCGCACCTGCTTCAAGGTAAAAACTTAGAAACTCCTGCACGCTGCTTTTTTCCTACAGCTCGCTTCGAACAATCTGCACCTGATAGCGGATCTGTGCCTGTGGGAACCGGGTGCGCCAATCATATTCAAGCCACTGCTGCACATCGGCAAACTGCCGTGCGGCATATTCCGCATAGCGAAACGGATCTGCGCCACATTCCTGACAATATGCGGTCAGTTCATTGAGCCGCGTGAGCAAAAGCTTTTCAAGCTGCTCTATGGACAGATTTCCCTGTGA
>CAZYQB010000322.1:0-2549 GCA_964649595.1 uncultured Oscillospiraceae bacterium
TCGCGACCTCCACCTTGGCAAGGTGGCGCTCTACCAACTGAGCTACTACCGCATAATGTTGTTGGTGCGGGCGAAGAGACTCGAACTCATACGCCGTAAGACACCAGATCCTAAATCTGGCGCGTCTGCCATTCCGCCACGCCCGCACGCACCGGACGACGCTCAACTCGATCAGTTCGTGTCACCGCCTGACAACGAAAATCATTATACCACTTTTTTCTGGAATGTCAACACCTATTTTTCGGTTTTACATACTCGTAACATCATAGGCTGATCCGGTGAATTTCAGGCGGCACGCACAGCCTAAAGGGCAGCCTGCTGGTGCCGATTCCGGAGCTGACCAGCAGCTTGGTCTGTCCTACATCCGTCCAGCCGCTGACTGCAGGCAGCGCCATGCCGTGAATGCGTCTCTCAAATCCGATGGAAAACGGTGTAAATCCGCGCAGAGAAAACTGACCGCCGTGCGTATGACCGGACAGGGCGAGGTGCGGCTGTAGATTTCCGCCCACACGGGAGGTATAATAAGCGATTCCCTGTGGATAGTGCGACAGGAGAATGCGCAGGGAGGAGAGGTCACTCTCTTTAAATAGCGGCTTCATCGGATGGCTTCCGTGTTTAAAATCATCCAGTCCTGCAATGCACACAGTATCCGCGCCAACTGAAATGCGGACAGCCTGATTGTTGAGCAGCGTGACACCGAAACCGGCAGCGATTTTTGCCAGCTCGTTTACGTCCTTGGGGAAGCATTCGGTATCGTTGTTGCCTAAAACCGCATAGCTGCCCAGCGGTGGACGGATGCAGGAGATCTCCTCAAAGAACTGCCGCTGCCACTCGGCGTTTTCAGCATAGTCACCGCCGAGAAGGAGCATATCCGGTTGGACGGCAGACATTTGCTGTACGAGCAGGCGCAGCGCTTTGAGGGGGAATCTTCGGCAGAGGTGCACATCGCTTACGAAAAGCAGAGTCCGTCCTTTTAAAGACCGACAAACAGAGGGGAGCGTAAAGCTCTCCTCTCTGACGAGTGCTGCTTCAAAGGACGGACCGAAATAGAACATTTTTTTATGGCTTTTCATCATCATATAATTTAGAAGGAAGCAGAGCGTTCAAACGCTCTATGTCTGACTTTATGTCTGAAGGGAAGTTACGGTTGGGAATATGCGCCGCCGATGAGGGCATTGGCGATGGCGATGGCGGTATTGGCGCCTCCTTTTCGACCGCGCACTACGATACAGGGCAGACCGCTTTCCCAGATGCGCTCCTTCAGCTCGACCACGTTGGCAAAGCCGCTTGCTGCGGCAATGATACACACCTCGCGCAGCGGAGAATGAGCGTGCAGCTGAAGCTGGCGGTTGAGCGCCATCGGGGCGCTGCCTACCACGATCAGCTTAGGACCGGTCAGCGACAGCGCGCGGTCCATGGCGACTTCGGCGCGAGTGGTGCGCTTCTGGGTAGCAAAGTTGACCACGATGGGATCATCCATAAAGCATTCTGTGTGAACCGGCAGCGCGTCGCACAGCTCGCGGGAAAGACCGCTTAAAACCAACTTGGAGTCGGCAACGATGCTGCAGCCCAAACGGAGCTGGCGCTGGATGCGGTTTACAACGCCGGGGGTAAAGTGGAGACTTTGGCGCAGAGTAGTGTCGCCGGTTTCGGATTCTACTTTGGAAAGCAGGCTCAGAATGTCCTCCGTCGGATAGTATCCGTGCGGAGCTCTGCGTTCGTTGTACGAGCGCAGGGCGCTGTTTCCTGAACGGTTCATATACATATTTGCACTCTCCGGTAAATCATCGCAATGTTTGCGGGGGCAGTTGCCCCAGTTCAAAAATCATATCAGGAAGTATAGCAGTACAAATGCGCGTGTGTCAAGCGCGAAAAGATAATTTATCGGTAAGAAAAAACGCATTTTACATCGGTGAAAAATTGCGAGGAATATGCAGAAAAAATGTCCGTGTATGCATAAATGCATAAAACACGGACAAAAAGCTGCATATTACTTTGCGTGTATAATCAATGAGCCGTCGGCAAGATCGACAGTCAGCCGACTTTTGGGCGCAACGGTATCGGCGATCAGCTTTCGGGCGATCAGCGTTTCGACGCGCCGCTGAATGAATCTCTTCATCGGACGTGCGCCGAATACGGGGTCATAGCCTTCTCTTACGATGAAACTCTTGGCTTCGTCGCTCAGACTTACGCAGAGCTGCCTGTCGCTCAGACGGCGGTTGAGGTCTGCGATCATCAGATCTACGATCTGTTCGATTTCATTTTTGCTAAGCGGCTTGTAGAATACGATTTCGTCCAGACGGTTCAAAAACTCAGGGCGGAAATGGCGGCGCAGTTCACTCTCCACCATGGAGCGCGCCTCCTCGGTCAACGCGCCATTTTCGTCGATGCCCTCCAAAATGTAATGAGAGCCGAGATTGCTGGTGAGGATGATGATGGTGTTCTTGAAATCCACCGTGCGTCCTTGCGAATCGGTGATTCTGCCGTCGTCAAGCACTTGCAGCAGAATGTTGAATACATCGGGATGTGCCTTTTCTACCTCGTCGAAC
>CAZYQB010000323.1:0-2540 GCA_964649595.1 uncultured Oscillospiraceae bacterium
TCTGGTGATGTTCAATTTTTCTGCAAAGTTTTCCTGAGAAAGCCCCATGGTATTACGGACTTCCTTGATACGTTTTCCGATTTCCTGAGGATTGTATTTCATAGTCATTTTCTTCCTTTGCAATTTGAAATTTGAATGAGAAATTTCAAATCGCGAAGGCGGCGACCGAGACCGTTTTCCAATTACATAAAAAGCAAGGGAACAGCTGCCTGCAATGACAACTGTTCCCTTGCTGCTGACACAACACCACAAAAGAATTCCCCCGGGATTCACATTTCAAAGCAATTTGTCATTGCTCTGAAACCGTAAATCCCGGGGGTTGTACTATCGGTTGTTCAGCAGTTGTACAGAAGTTGTATGAAAAAATTCAGGTTGCACAAAAGTTGCATGGAATATTTTTTATAATATTGCTCTTGTAGGTCTGAGATCATAGGGTTTATTTTTCATTTCTTTAAGCTGAGCTGTCAGTTCAGCATATTCATCTTTCGTCAGGCACTTTTCTGCTTCTTTGAGTGCCGCTCTTGCAATATCGGCTGATCCCTGCTGATATGCCGCGTAGATCAGCCAGAAGTGCGCTCTCACATTGCTGGAGTCTGCACACAGCATTTTTGCGGCATGATGATGCACACCGGAATAATCCTTCAATTCCGCCAATGTTTTCAGCAATTCATTACCCACAGTAGCATATTTCAGTTTGTAGTGTGTCGCTATGGACATCAGCCAATGTTCCCCCGCTGCCGATTCCAACACATCTCCTTTGTACAGATCCAATGCCTCCTCCAGAAAAGCAATCTTCTGCGTAACGGATGACGTGCAGTTTGCTGCATTGATACATTTCTCAAACTGCTGAAGGTCTGTTGTGATATTCAGTTCGGGATTTAACCGATATCCATTAACCGTAGATTCGACCAGCCAGTAATCCGATATCATATTAAACATCTGGCGCAGCCGATGGATCAGATATTTCATATTCTGTCCCGGATTATTCTGTTCCATTGCTTCGTCTGGCCAGATGGTCTCTGCCAGTTCACGCGGAGAATACGTTCTCTTCGGATGCAGTGTCAGATATGCAAGCAGTCTGCTGATCTTCGGTGATTTTAAATCCGATTCGCGCAGCACACCTCTGTCTGTATACACTTCCACCTCTCCAAAGAGCTTGATAATAACGTCTTTGCTGCCTTTTATGTTTTTCGGCGTCCATACCATTTTTGCGCGATCAAGCAGTTCCTTTTCACTTACACCTTTAATCACCACAAATGCCAGCATCTGCAACATACTGCTGTGCGTAATGTATCTGGTTGGATTTCGCACCACGACAAATCCCGTCGGAAAAGGTTTGACGGATACGGCAATAACAGATCTCATACCCAATCGCCGATACATTTCATATTCGTGTGGATAAGCGTCCTTCACTTCCCCACAGTTCAATACGATCATGGGCTTGTTTTCTTTCATTGCTCTTACCCAGCGATACAAAAATTCTGACGATTCAAATTCCTGCAAAAAATCCGTCGTTTTATCTTCGGGTTTGGAATTATACCACATATACGGCATCCATAAACTGAGCTCTAAATCGAAATTCAAGAAACCTGCCCAGTCACCCCCATAAAACCTGCAAGCTGTTTCAAGCGCATGCAGTACAATTTCCTGCGAATCATTGCTTTCATGCAAACTGGTTTCCAAGTTACTGAGAACATTTTCCACCTCAACTGCGTATTGGATGTATTCATTGCTTTTTCCCATTTCTGTACGCTCCGCAAATAAATTCATTCTAACCTGATCTCCATAGCACAAAACAAATCATCCTCGTATTTTATGACAATTTCCCGATACAATTTACATGTCCTTCCTTAAATTTATCTTATCTCTTACATTTAATCCCCCAATTTTGCTTAAAAAGTCCCATTTAGTGTTGGTTGATAATTTTGGCAAGTATGCCTTTATCGTTAAATATTAGATTAGTTGACAAATGTGTCATTGCTTCCATTTTTGACATTCTATTCGGATTTTAAAGAAGATAGAATTATAAAAAACACTAACATGGAGGAATGATATGTCCCTTCACTTCGAACGCCTTGGCGCAAATATAGCTGCTTATCGTAAAAAGCGCAATGTTACTCAAAAAACGCTCTCAGAAATATGTGATTGTCCTCCTGAATCTATCTCCCGATATGAAAATGGACATCGTAAATTCTCGCTGGATATGCTTGATGCTATTTGCCAATATCTCGATGTTTCATATGAAGAAATTCTTTCCGGAGCTACAACAGCGAAGATTCGTTCTGATCGGCAAAGCGACCCCGATTGGGCAGCAGACGAATTTAAAAAGATTATTTGCGGTTACTCTGACCAGACTATCCGTAAACTTCTTGATATATGTGTTACAATATTGAGTATATCCGGAAATTAATTTTATCAAACATAAAAAGCACCATACCAATATACAAAGGAGAAATATATGATCTTAATGCCTTGTGTCATAATGACAATGGTCGAAGGCGATGACAAAGATTTTATAGAGACACTCTATCGAAAGTATC
>CAZYQB010000324.1:0-2538 GCA_964649595.1 uncultured Oscillospiraceae bacterium
GCTACCGGCGGTGCAGGTCGTATGCACTACCAGGGTTTCCCGACCTCCAACCACTACGGTGCAACCGCCGACGGTCTGGTACTGGGCTATCGCGCAGGCGCAAAGCTGCTGTATCAGGATACGCTGCAGTATCATCCCACCGGCGTTGCTTATCCTGCACAGATCTTTGGTGCACTGGTAACGGAGAAGGTTCGTTCCATGGGTGCAAAGCTCATCAACTCCGAGGGTGAAGCTTACATTCATCCGCTGGAGACCCGTGACGTTAACGCTGCCGGCGTTATCCGCGAGTGCACCACCAATGGCAAGGGCGTAAACACCGGCATGGGCAAGGCTGTATGGCTGGATACCCCCATGATCGACATGATCCACGGCAAGGGCACTCTGGAGAAGCGTCTGCCTGCGATGTTGCGTATGTACCTCAAGTTTGGCATCGATATGCGCGAGACTCCCATCCTGATCTATCCGACCCTGCACTATCAGAACGGCGGTCTGGAGATCAACGCAAAGTGCGAAACCGGTATTGAAGGTCTGTATGTTGCCGGCGAAGCCGTTGGCGGCATCCATGGTCGCAACCGTCTGATGGGCAACTCTCTGCTGGACATTATCGTATTCGGCAGAAACGCCGGTCAACAGGCTGCCGCAAAGGCAAAGACCACTACCGTCGGCACTCTGACTCTGTCTCATGTTGGCGCATATGAGCAGGAACTGGCGGATGCAGGCATCGTAACCGACGCCGTATCTCCCAAGCTGCTGCCTGACTATACTCGCAAGGTAAACGCTTAATTTCATAATCCGATCTCATAATCGAATAAAAGCGGCGTTCACTTCGTCTGATTTGCGGTGACTGATGAACGGATTTCCGCGACGCAGGCGGAGGGGGAGAACTTCTCCGCCTGCGCTACGAGAACACCGCCCTTGAGTCATCGGTAGATGAGACAGACTGTGAAGGTCGCTCGTGCTGAATATACTGGAGGGTAAACCAATGAATCTCGGTGGTGTAATCACAGTTTCGGGCGTCTCTTTCATGATGCTGTGTCTGTTTGCAGTTATCTTTGTTGGCTATGCATTGGGGCGCGTTACGATCAAAGGCATTAACCTGGGCAGTGCCGGTGTATTTATCGTTGCGCTGCTGTTTGGCTGCTTCTGCTATGGTCCGCTGGATGCGCAGCTTCAGAATGCCGGTGTAAGCTATACGAGCAATGCACTGAAGATTGTTGAAAATCTGGGTCTGATCCTGTTTGTTACGGCAGTTGGCTTTATCGCCGGTCCGAACTTCTTTGCAGGTCTGAAGAAGAACTTCAAGTCTTACATTACGCTGGGTGCGGTCATCATCCTCTCCGGCGCACTGGCTACGGTGCTGTGCATTGTCGTATTCCGCTGCCATCCCGCAATGGCAACCGGTCTGATGGCAGGTGCTTTGACCAGCACGCCCGCCTTCTCTGCGGCAAAGGAAACCGTTAATGTAGTTTATGCTGCTGCGGGCAGTGCTGCCGCGGCTGATGCAGAAAGCATGGTATCCGTCGGTTACGGTATTGCGTATCTGTATGGCGTTATCGGCGTTGTGCTGTTTGTGCAGCTGATTCCCAAGCTCACCAAGGCGAACATTCCTGAGGAAGTCAAAAAGCTGCAGGTCGCCAGCAACGGTGCTCGTGCAAACAAGGAGATTTCCGGTCTGATCGAACTGGATGATATGGGGCTGGCACCCTTTGCTCTGGCAGTTGCCATCGGTATTCTGGTCGGCAGCATCAAGATCCCCATGGGCAATTCGAGTTTTTCTCTAGGCACTACGGGCGGCACTTTGCTGACTGCTCTGGTGATCGCTCACTTTGGACGCATCGGCAAACTGAGCATGAAGGCAAACAAGAAGATGCTGGAAGTTTTCCGCGAGCTGGGACTGATCTTCTTCTTGATGGCAGCAGGTATTCCGGCAGGCGCGAAGTTCGTTGAATACTTCAAGCCCGAATACTTCCTCTATGGCGCAATTATCACCACGGTTCCGATGATCGTAGGCTATATCTTCGCTAAGAAGGTACTCAAGCTCAGTCTGTTTAACAATCTGGGCTCTATCACCGGCGGCATGACCAGCACGCCTGCTCTGGGCACGCTGATCAACGTAGCCGGTACCGATGACGTGGCTTCTGCCTACGCTGCGACTTATCCGGTTGCACTGGTGCTGGTCGTTTTGGTAAGCCAATTCATTATTACGCTGTTTTAATTTAATCCGAAGGGATTCTGATTCAATAGGAAAATTTGGGGGGTTGAAGGAACTATGTTGAAGGTTAGCATTTGTATTGGCAGCTCCTGCCATCTCAAGGGCTCGAAGCCGATCATCGAAAAGATGCAGAAGCTGATTGCCGAGTACAATATCAAGGATAAGGTAAACCTGGCTGCAAAGTTCTGCATGGGCAACTGCGCAGAAGGCGTTTGCGTCTCCATTGGCGATGAGGTTTATTCCGTACAGCCCGACAATGTAAAGGAATTCTTTACCAGCGAAATTCTGACGAGAATCTAATCGGCAGTTTCCTTCGTCTAATTTGC
>CAZYQB010000325.1:0-2536 GCA_964649595.1 uncultured Oscillospiraceae bacterium
TGTGCCACGGCAGATAGAAGGAGATAGTGTACACATCGACGATCTCTCTGTAAATAAAATAGGAAATGAATACCGCGAGGGGAATGCCCCACAGCAGACTTCTTGAGCCGTAATTCAGGCATTCAAAGATCATGATGCGGTCAAAGCCGCGGGAGGTAAGACCAACAGATTTCAAAATGCCGAATTCGCGGCGGCGGAGAGCAATGCTCGTGGAGATGGTATTGACTACATTGGCGATGGAAATTAGAGATATCAGTATGATGAAGCCCAGCGAGAATACCTCGAGCACCTTCACTATCATGCGTTCCTGCTCACTGTCTGCAGCGGCATTGTACAATCCGGTCGTCCATATGCCATTTTCGATCAGTGTGGTGGTCATGTCATCAAATACGGCGTTATAATCCTCTGCCGTGAAGTAATAGGTCGGCTCGTAGAGATAGCGGTGGAAGTCTGCGTCACTCTGAGCGACATACTGCGCCATGCTGTAGGGATAGAGCAGCACAAAGTCGGTGTTCGCCGGAACATAGAATTCGCGATCCTCCAAAATGGCGGCAGCGGTAAAATAGGTTTCGGTGAGCGCTTCATCCCGCGGAAGAACCTTTGCAAGATTTTTGAAAGCCTCTTCATCCGGATCCCATCTGCCGTTATAGTAGTCATCTTCGTATTCAAGCGGATAGTATACGCAGATATAGTTGCCGTCTTTGTCTTCATCGATGCCTAAGTACCAGTAGCCTTCAATCTTCTTTTCGCCCGATAGATAGAGTGATATAGGCAGCTTGGATTGATCCAGAATCGTTATTGATTCCATCTGCTGACGGTTTTCTTCAGCGATGTAATAATAATTGGTTACGTTACTGAAAGCGATGGAGACAGGAGCATCGCTGTCGAAGAACATCTCTGCATCCAGATTGTATTTTTGGCACAGCTCGCGGAAGGATGTGTCATCTACAAAGCAGATCAGTGTGCCGATGCCGTAGGTTTCGATTCCGTCGGGGTAGGTGCGCTGCAGCACTCTGATATAGCTGTCGTCAAACACGGACGGATCATCTGAGCGCAGATAGGCATAGTTTTCAATCCGGTATGCAGAATCTTCAACGCCTTCCACGCTCAGTATGTGCAGCATTTCCTCTTCGTCGCGCTTGTCGTCGCTGCGTCCGATGCTGTAAAAAATATCTGCGCCGGTATGCGTGGAATTATAGATGCCGCCCACGATCCAGTCGGTCACATAGGTGCAGAAGGAAGATGCGGAGATGAACAACACAATGCTCGTAATCATTGCAAAAATGGTACTGCGGTAGCGCTTGCGGTTTCTGCCGAAATTTTTTGCGGCGATCATGCCCTCAAAGCCGAACAGTTTTCGGGTAAACCATGACACGCGCACGTCTCTGCGGCGGATGCGCACATCATTCGACTGACGGATCGAGTCGATGGGAGAGACGCGCAGAGCACGCTGTGCAGGAATCCATGCCGAAACGAGCGTGGTCAGCATACCGACGGCGGATGCGATAACAAGTCCCCAGACGTTGACGGTGAGGTGCATCTGGATCGACAGATCGCCGTAGATAAAGTCAAACGCATCGCGCAGGCACCACAGTGTAATGCCGATTCCTGTGCAGCCCACAATCAGACCCAGCGGAATGGCGGCGGCGCACAGCAAAAATGCTTCATACAGCACGCTTGCACGGATCTGCTTGCGCGTTGCGCCGACCGATTTGAGAATGCCGAACTGCTTGGTGCGTTCGCTGACAGAGATCGAGAAGGAGTTGTAGATCAGCGAGATCGAGCCAAAGGCAATGATTGCAACGAGGATGCCTGCCAGAAAATAGAGGACTTGCGCAAATTCGTTATCCCCGATGGAGCCTGAAATGCTTAGAAGGGCGTCATTGGTCGTGAGAGAAAAGTCAGGAAGTTTACCGGAAGATACCAGATCGTAGAACTTTGAAGGCTCCTTGACCGAAAAGAACAGACCGCTATAGCCGATGCTCTGTGTTTCACCAAAGGTCAGCGCCGTATATCCGGGGCAGGAATAGTCCTCGACCTGATATTCAAATCGGGAGTAGAGTCCGACAACGGTGTAGGTATGCTCCTGCGCATCGATGATTTCTTCGGGAACTTCCGGTTTATACGGATTGCTTTCCAGCAGGTCATATCCATCGGAGGTGCGCCGCCCAACGGACAGGGTGAGCGTGTCTCCGACTTTGCAGCTGATCTGCGCATTGTAGAGCAGATGGGCAGGGAGCAGTATTTCGGATGGATTTTCCGGCATACGCCCCGAGAGCAGTTCGACGGATTTAAGATCGGTGAATTTTTCGTCGATCGATTTGATGAGCAGGTAGGGCTTGTAATCGTTCACGCTGTCGATTTTTGCCCAGCCGATCTGATGCCATACGGCAGAATCTTGGAGGCAGCTTAGATCCTGTACCTGATGCACCTCTTCATCGGAGAGATCGTAGTAATAGCCGTGATAGCTGCCGTATCTGGTGATCGTGCCGCGTTTGAGATAATCCAGACCGCTGTTCGCGCCTTGTATAACGGC
>CAZYQB010000326.1:0-2534 GCA_964649595.1 uncultured Oscillospiraceae bacterium
AATTCCCATTGCATCCTCATCCGTCTCGGTAGGCAATCCCAACATGAAATACAGCTTTACAGAGGACCAGCCGGATTCAAAGGCATCACGCACCGAACGCATGAGATCCTCTTCGGTAACGCCCTTATTGATAACATCGCGCAGACGCTGCGTGCCTGCTTCCGGTGCAAGCGTCAGACCGGTCTTTTTGACTTTCTGGGTCTCCTGCAAAGTTTCCTTTAGGAAAGTATCAATGCGCTGGGAAGGTAGAGAAATCGAAACTCTCTTCTCCATAAAGCGCTGTACCATTTCGTGTGCCAGTTCGGGCAGACAGGAATAATCGCCGCTGGACAAACTCATCAGGGAAATCTCATCATATCCAGTAGCATCAACCAGCTTTTCCGCCAATTCAAGTAGACGATCCATTGAGCGCTCACGCACCGGACGATATATCATGCCTGCCTGACAGAAACGGCAGCCGCGCGTGCAGCCGCGGAAGATTTCGAGCATGATACGATTGTGAACAACTTCACCATACGGCACGATAAGCTGCTCAGGATAGTCTGCAGCAGTCAAGTCATTTACCAGTGCTTTGTATACACGCTCAGGTGCGCCGCTGCCTTCTTTCGGAGTAACCATTTTAATGGTTCCGTCCTCGTTATACATGACATCATAAAGCGACGGTACATATACACCGGGCACCTGCGCAACCATGCGCAGATATTCCTCACGAGGAAGTCCAGAAGCCTTCCACTTTTTGTATACATCGATGGTGTCATGGGTAGATTTTTCACCGTCGCCCAACACAAACAGATCAACAAAAGGAGCAAGCGGCTCGGCATTATACGCGCAGGGACCGCCGCAGATTACAAACGGACCCTCCTTACGCTCTGCCTGACGCAGGGAAATTCCTGCCAAATCAAGCGCCGATAGAATATTGCTGTAGCTCATTTCGTACTGGAGCGTTATCCCCAACAGATCGAACTCCTTTACAGGCGTTCTCGATTCAATCGAAAACAGCGGAATGTTTTCCTCGCGCATGAGTGCTTCCATATCAATCCACGGAGAAAATACGCGCTCACACCATGCGTCGGAACGCTTATTGATGGTATGATAGAGTATTTTCATACCCAAATGGGACATACCAACCTCATAGGTATCCGGGAACAGAAAAGCATAGCGAACATCTACACTTGCAGGATCTTTCATGATCGATCCGAATTCACCGCCTACATAACGTACCGGTTTGGTAACGCGCATCATCAGAGAATCGATTTTATCAGAAAGGTTCAATGTTTGTGCACCTCCTGTGAATATATAGTCATTCAATTAACTTTAGCACGAAGTGCATATGTGGTCAACGTGTGTTCGGTAAATTTGATCGGTAATTGAATAATCTATTGCTTGTATCCGAATTAGCACTTGAAAAAGTATGTATAAGCCTTTATAATTGTGGGAAAAGAACGTATGAACGGAGGTGTAAAACATGGCACTTTTTGAATGCACCGTTGAGGAGATCACCTTTCGCAATGACTTAAACGGCTGGACCGTAATGCGTGTCCGCATGGATCGGGAACGAGTATCAGCAGTAGGGATCGTTCCTTTTATACATAAAGGAGAACAGGTGCGTTTAACCGGAGAATGGGCAGAGCATCCAGATTATGGAAAGCAGTTCAAAATAAGCGCCTATGAGTCAAACCGCCCCACAACCAAATCCGGTATAGAAAAATATCTCTCTTCCGGATTGATTAAAGGAATCGGACCTTCCACTGCCAAACAAATCATCCAGCACTTTGGCTTGCATGTGCTGGATATCTTAGAAAACGAGCCTCAGCGTCTGACGGAGATCAGCGGCATTGGTCCTAAAAGGGCAGCTATGATCGAAGAGTCCTTCCGAGAACAGATGGAAATGAGAAATGTCATGATGTTTCTCCAAAGCTATGATATTTCTCCCAACCTCGCCATGAAAATATATCGACGCTTCGGAGAAAAAACACAAAACATTCTCAAAACCAATCCATATCGTATTGTCGATGAAATAAATGGTGTGGGCTTCAAAACTGCTGACCACATCGCTTCATCCCTTGGCATTGAACATGACTCCGAATATCGCCTGGAAAGCGGCATCAAGCACGTTCTCAACGAAGCCGCTGCTGCAGCCGGACATACATATCTGCCTATATCGATTCTTCGCGAGCAGGCATATCGATTACTGGAAGTCGATGAAGAACTGATTGAAAATATGTTGCACAAATTGATCCTGAACCGCAATCTCATCGCGATGCCGATTGAAGATGATTCAATATGCATTTATCTGCCGTCGATGTATTCTGCCGAATCAAACGTGGCTCGCAGATTGATTGAACTAATCCGTTCGGCGGATGTTTCGGATTATCCGAAAGCTGAAACGCTCATTTCCAAATATGAATCAGAAAAAAATGTAACACTCTGCAAAGAACAGCGTCAGGCTGTGCTGACCGCAGTCAATGAAGGACTGACCATCATCACGGGCGGTCCCGGTACCGGAAAAACTACAAGCATCCAATGCATCATAG
>CAZYQB010000327.1:0-2534 GCA_964649595.1 uncultured Oscillospiraceae bacterium
GAGCAGTAGAGTCTTCTATTCCACTTGGCTGTAGATTACATATGCCCTTGCTTTCGATGCAGACCTTGATCTCCTGATCGCTGTATTCATATTCGAGAAACAGTGTCTGACAGGAGTTCTTTTGCAGCATCATCAGATTGCAGGCTTCATCGATCGCCATTTTCATATCGTCCATTTCGTCCAGCGTCATACCTGCGCGAGACATTACCCCCGCGGTCGTCATGCGAATAATCAGAAGCATGCTCCGATCAGCAGGGACGCATAATTCAATTCGTTTAGACTCCATATATTTCATTCCCGCCTATTATCTTATCTGCTGTTTCATTCAATCTCAGTGCAGCGAACATTATTTGTTCCGTCCATCCACAGACGTTCGATATTGTAATATTCGCGCTCCTGTTCGTGAAATACATGAACGATAACTGAGGCATAGTCCAATACAACCCATCGTGCTTCACGATGCCCATCACGGCGCCGAGGTTCAAGCTGCTCTTTTTCAAGCAGCTTTTCTTCTACCTCTTCAGCCAACGTACCAACCTGAATAGTATTGCGTGCGCTACAGATAACATAGTAGTCTGTAATGGAGCTCAGATGAGCAACATCCAGTACCATGATATTGAGTGCTTTCTTCTCATCCAGAACCTTAGCAATGTAGAGTGCCAGCTCTTTCGGATTCATCATAACAAATATCCTCCTGTCTTTAAACTCTTCGTCTAAATCTATTGAAGCATAAATTGCTTTATCTACTGCTATTTTAAGTTATGTTTTTCGATGCAGTGACCTCGGGCCGCCAGTTCAATCGTACGTGGATGGAGCTTTTTCCCACGTCCTGACACATATGCTGCACTTTGAGCAGCTGCCATACAAACCGCTTCATCCAGACTTTCTCTGGCACATATTCGGAGATCGTCAATGCCGGGATATGATGTACGCAAAGGCTCTATCATATCAGCCAGGTATACTACTTTTTCCAACGCAGTCATATTTCGTCTGCCGGTAGTATGCCACCGGATCGCAGAAAGTACGCTTTGGTCGGATATGTGATATTGCTTCTTTGCTAACGCAGCACCAGCAGGTGCATGAAGCAATGCCGGCATACTTAATTCAAGCTCATCTGCAGAAATTCCCCCGCTTCGAATAAGCTGCAGCAGCGTGGGAGCATCCATTCCTTTGGCGCAATCATGCAGCATTCCCGCTAAATGTGCCTGTATGGGATCAACACCAAATCTATCTGCTAACCATACTGCCGTTTCTGCAACAGAAAGTGTGTGTTTCAGGCGATATTCCGACAAAGAGCGTTTAAGCATTATTGTCATCTGCGCATACGGAACTTGATATAAACCGTGCTGCATGATATAATCAGCAACAATCTGCGGCAGCATTCCGCTTATCGATTGGTTGGCAATCAGTCTTTCTCTGATTTCAGTAGACGAGATATCCGGTCCGCCTTCATCAGCAATCAGTGCTTTCAGTCCCATGCTGTGTCTGAGTCTGAGTGCCTCTAAGGCAAGAGCTTCTTTATCTGCTCCGGGACGCGGCACAACAATCATGCCACCATTGAGCAGTCGTGCAACCTCTTGAGGAGTACGCCATGTAGAAAGCTGAAACAGCGTATCTCCTCCGATGATATAATACAGCTCGACATTCGGATATTCTGTACGCATCTGCCGAATTGTATCTACGGTATACGTTGTTCCTGCACGACGTACTTCCATATCCGAAGCAACAAAACCTTCTTCTCCATAGATTGCCAGAATCGTCATATTCAGTCTGTTGATAGCCGATGCCAGCAACGCATTTTCCTTATGCGGCGGCTGACCGGATGGCAAGAAAATCACCTGATCTAATTGTGCGGTTTTTTTTGCGGCGCGTGCGATCATGAGGTGTCCCTCGTGGATCGGATTAAACGTACCGCCCATGATACCTACTTTCAGCATTTCAACGCCTCGCTAAGTGTATTATTTTCTATTATATCACACTCCATACTGTATACGCAATCACCTAAATAACGCTTTTTTACGCAGTTTTCTACGTGGTTTGCATCGGTTTTCAATACCTTTTTTAAACCAGATGTGGCAGCGATGTGGCATAATACCCATCAAAAAAATCCACTGCACATATTATATGGCAGTGGACAGATCATTGACTTATTTTATCATTTTAACGGAGATAAATCTCACCTCTCCGTTATACAGCACCGGAGTCCAGCCGGTCAGATCGATTCGCCGCAGTTTATCGCCACTCTTAACGATACCTACCTTGTCGTAGCTTGTGCCATTTCCAGCGCGAATATATACACTGCCGCCTTTGACCTCAACATCTGCCGTCAGCTCCTGCGCCTTCTGGAATTCCTTGACGGCTCTCTCGGTCGCTCTGCCGTAATCGCCGTCCACTTCGCCGCAATCAAAACCATACTTATTCAGCAGCTCCTGAAGATCGACTACATCCTCACCGATGCAGCCCATGCGCAGCGTACGCTCACCCAGACGAGCCTCGTCCGTCATATCGGCACTTGCATCTTCGATGTAGGTAAG
>CAZYQB010000328.1:0-2530 GCA_964649595.1 uncultured Oscillospiraceae bacterium
TGTAGTCTCGAAATTTTTGTTATTTCGAGTGTCTACTCTAAGGGGACTATATCATCAGCCGTGTACCTTCTGCTCTTTGGCAAGATGACGCTGCTCGCGCGCAAGTGCCTTCGCCTTTGCCTGCTCGAGCTTGCGCTGACGGCGGTTGATAACTTCCTCGCTCTTGGGCTGGATATCACCTGCAGCCATCAGAGACTTCTTCGTCAGCATCGGACCGACCAGTTCATAGACCAGCACGGAGAACAGCACGATATTGCGGATGATCTGAGCCTCTGCGCCGCCCAAAGAAGCAGCCGTCAGACTCATTCCCAACGCAACGCCTGCCTGCGGCAGCAGCGTGATGCCCAGATATTTGGTCACGTTGTCGCTGCACTTGGTTGCCTTGCAGCTGCCGTATGCGCCGAAGTACTTGCCCAGAGAACGGAAGATGATATATACCACGCCGATCAGAACGATGGTCGCGTCGGCAAATACACTCAGCTCCAGTTCTGCGCCGCTGACCACGAAAAATACCACGTTAAGCGGTGCCGTCCACTTATCGGCGCGCTCCATCAGATCCTCAGACAGCGGACAGATATTGCAGAACACGGTGCCCATCATCATGCACACCAGCAGGGAAGAGAAACCACAGTGCAGACCGGCAACCTCAAACTTAATAGTGGACAGCGCTACGGTCATGATGGTAAAGCCAATGACCAGCGACAGGCGATTGGAGTTGGAGTTGAACAGCTTTTCAAGATGAGTCAGAATAATGCCCATAACCGTACCCAGACCGAGCGACAGTACGATCTCGATCAGCGGCTCCAGAACGATCGCCAGCACATTTGCCTCGCCGCTTTGAAGCGTACGCGCTACGCCGAAGGAGATGGCGAACACCACCAGACCGACCGCATCATCCAACGCTACCACCGGCAGCAGCAGGCTGGTCAACTCACCCTTCGCCTTGTACTGCCGAACGACCATCAGCGTGGCAGCGGGAGCAGTTGCAGTGGCGATCGCGCCCAAGGTAATGGCTACCGACAGGGGCAGCTTTTCGGGACCGAGGATAAAATGCAGCCCGATCAGCGCGATGTCAACCAACAGCGCCGCAGCCAGTGCCTGCACAATGCCAACAACAACTGCCTGACGACCTGTCTTTTTCAGCTCAGACAGGCGGAACTCACTGCCGATAGAAAAGGCGATGAAGCCCAGCGCAACCTGAGAGATGATGCTCAGCTGCTCCACAGCTTCCATAGAAGTGAAGCCTACACCCGGAATTCCCAAACGTCCCAGACAGTAGGGACCCACCAGCACACCCATGATCAGGTATGCCGTAACAGCAGGCAGACCGAAACGCTTGAGCACACGGGTCATCAGCAAACCGCCGATGATGGCAAACGAGATAGGCAAAAGCACTTGCATAAGTAAATTCCCCTCTTTATTGTAGTTGCTCCGTCTTTCCCGCGGAGCCGCACAATACTTTACTCTACAGATGTTGAGATAGAGGGTTCATTTTTGTGAATAATCTGCATTTTACGGCGTGACGTAGGTATCATAGCTGTATTCGGGCAGTATATCAAACAGCGATAAAAGCTCCATCGCATCGCCGTCGCAGTCATCTGCCTCAAGAAGCAATTCGCCTGTTGTCTCGAAAGACCGATTTATAAAATTCAGAAGAAATTGCCGATACTTTTCTCTGCTTTCGATGCGCTGCCCAACGTATCCGACCGCACGCGTATGACGCTCCTCGCCGTCATGACAGCATACATACGCCATGATCTGCCCATTTTCGATCAGACAGAAGGATTCCTTGTTATCGATCCCCTTGAGCGCACATATCCCGAATACCGCCTCGTCATATTCTTCATTCAGCGGAGAAACGTGTTCATGCTTGCGCGCGTAGTCATTGCGAAGCATGGTCAGCAGATACTCCGCCTGAGTCTGCGTCAGATCACAAAAAGGCGTAAGCACTATCTCCTGAATCGCTTCTTTTTTCATGTCTGCACAAAGCACTTCTATACAATAGCATTTGCGCACGCATCTAAAGCCTATCCTCTCCAGCCAGATCGCTGCCTCTTCATTATCCGAATCGATCATCGCCTGCCATTTCGCATCGGGATAGAGTGTCTCAAGCGCGCGGTATACCGTCGTCCCCGATCCGCGCCGCCGATAATGAGCATCCACCGATACATACAGATATCTTCTCATTGGATGAAGGTCGTTTGTCCACGTCATGCCTGCGGCAAGGATTTCTTCATCTTCTCCGCGAAGGACGATAAACTCACTCCCCTGCTGCCTGTACGGTACGCCTGTCTCTGCAAAAAAACGCTGAAGCCCGGAGGAATATTCTTCTTTTTCCACTGTCATACGCACTGCTCCTTTCATCAAGAAATTTTAAAAATGATTACAAAAAAGCCCGTCCGCATCCCGAAGGAATACAGACGGGCTGAAATATGGCTATGTCACTTGTGCGCGATGCGCTTTAAGCGATTACAGCTGGGGACCAGCAGCAACCAGAGCCTTGCCGGCATCGTTGCCGGTGTACTTGGTG
>CAZYQB010000329.1:0-2515 GCA_964649595.1 uncultured Oscillospiraceae bacterium
GCGTAAGATAGTCTCTTGTTGCCTCACTGATCTTTCCGTCACATTCCACACTGGACCTTACTGCACCGAATGCCCGAAGATTCTTCCATTCATCCCTATCCTGATACCATCCGATTGCCGTAGACAAATAGTAATCAACCATTCAGCCGCTTTGCGTCCACACAAATAGGGACGAAAGATTTGTTTGCATATCCATGATGTTTTGTATCCTGCATCGGCTGTTACTACCTCAATTTCAGGATAATGTTCTGTTACCCTTTCGAATACTGTGTCAAACGCTACGCTGTCATGTACGTTTCAGCGTTACTTCTACTTCCATCACATAACCGTGCTTTTCACACATAGTATGTGCTTCATAGGCAAAGCATTTCTTGTATTCGCCTTTGTGAAATACACCACTGTCCGGATCGGTCGTCAATTCAATTACTCGTTTTTCTGTCGGCAGTTTCGGCTCGTTATCATCGTCTTTACGCAAGGGCTTCTTTCCGTGCACTGCACGATCTGCATCTACTTCTTCCAGTAGCTGCTTCTGATACTGTTTGGCAGCTTTTGGAATCGACTTTTTTATATGCTTTTTCAGGCTGGCATTTGTCTTGATATGTGTTCCGTCTACAAACACTACTTCCGGCGACAAATATCCTGCCTTCACTATTTCCTCCATTATCCACCGAAAGACCTCTTCAAAGACTTCCTCTGTGAATCAATGCCGAAATACATAGCTCACCGTTGCAAAGTGCGGCACCAGCATATCCGTACACAGCATCTCGATTGCTTGTCTTTGTTTCTGTTCTTTCTTCAACATTTTTCATCACCCGTCTTTAGTATATCAAAAAAAGATCGCTTTCGCGACCTTTTTTGACGGGCTGAGGTTATGCTCATTTTGACGGGCTGAGGTTATGCTCATTCGCATGAATGACATATATGAAATTGCTTTATTGCTCCATCTGTCGTCCAACAATCCCGGCAGTGGTTTCTGCCACCTTCAAATCGGTATCACTCATCTTGACGCCGCTTTCACGACTGAGCAGTGCCACTGCTCCGATTACCTCACCGTCCGCAATGATTGGAACGACGATCTGCGCGGTATAACTGCTGGGATCATCTTCATTGGTGATGGGAATCATACGAGCATTGGATGCGGCGTTGAGATGAAGTGTTTGACGGGTGGAGATAGTATTTTCCATTTCGTGACTAAGCGGTTTTTCCCACAGCTCCCGTTTGGATGCTCCAGATGCCGAAACCACCATGTCACGATCGCAAATGCAGCAAATATGCCCCAGCGAACGATACAGAGAATCCGTATAGTCGCGAGCAATGGTTGCAATTTCGCCAATGGGCGAATATTTTTTGAGAACGACCTCGCCGTCGTGATCGGTATATATCTCCAACGGATCCCCCTCACGGATACGCAGCGTGCGTCGAATCTCCTTGGGAATAACAACACGACCGAGTTCATCAATTCTTCTTACAATGCCTGTAGCTCTCATTTTATCAATTCAATCCTTTCATAGAAATCTTTTAAAATAATTCCTGTTTTTCGGAGATAGTATTTTAGAAAATCCCGCCTTTTATTCATGGCTGCATTTGGATAGAATTCTCAAAGAACTGACGTTTTCATCATACACCGAGCTGTTTAACCTCTTTCTGCCCATTATTAAATCCCTCAGCCTGCATTAAAGCCGAGGGATTTAATAATGGGCAATTACCTGCTTATTGTACTTAGATTTTTCTCCATGTTCTCCGACTGAACAATATCAGCACCGGAAGAATTTCAAGTCTTCCGAGCAGCATCGTAAATATCAGCACAATCTTTGAAAATCCGCTGTACTCAGCAAAGCTGGCATACGGTCCTACGGCTTCAAATGCCGGACCTATATTAGAAACACAAGACAGCGCTGCAGAGAAATTACTGAAGAATCCATGCTTCACACTGTAGACTCCTGCATCCGAAACAACCGTTATCGTCTGTCCGTTTATCGGATCGAATGACAGCATGAAGATGGCAATAAACAGTATGAAAAAATACAGCGTGATGAATGCAAACACGTCATTTATCGTCTTCGAATCCAATGTCTTCCCTTCAAATTTCGCTTTAGGAACATATCTTGGATTAATCAACTTTCTTATATTAATTAAAGTTCCCTTGAGTGCAATCACGATTCTCGACAGCTTGATGCCGCCTGCCGTAGATCCTGCCATAGCACCGGTAAACATGACGATAATCAATGTGTTTGTAGCAAGCATGGGCCACACATTGTAGTCCGTTGTAGTATAGCCTGCTGTAGTAATCAGGGAAACTACCTGAAAGAGAGCGTGTCGAAATGCTTCCTCTGTGGTATAAGCCTGAGGAAATGCCTCGAGACGCGCAATCAAGCTGATAAATATGAAGGCTACAGCAACGGCAACGATCAAAAAATATCCCTTGAATTCTTCGCTTCTCAACACATCCTTGATATTTCCGATTAGGATCAAATAATACAAGCTGAAATTACAGCCAAACAGGATCAGGAAGATC
>CAZYQB010000330.1:0-2505 GCA_964649595.1 uncultured Oscillospiraceae bacterium
TGCACTGATCTCTACGCCGGGATTTGGTCTGATTGGTTTTGTGGATGACTACATCAAGGTCAGCAAGAAGCGTTCGCTGGGGCTGACTCCCATGCAGAAGGTCGTTCCGCAGTTTGTTATCTCGTTTGCTCTGGCGATTTGGGCATACATGAATCCGGAAATCGGAAGTAAGCTGATTGTTCCGTTCGTAGGTATCGAATGGGATCTGGGCTGGTTCTATATTCCCGTAATGGTATTTGTGCTGATCGGTACAGTCAACAGCGCAAACCTGCTGGATGGTCTGGATGGTCTGCTGGGCGGATGCGCACTGCTGGACTTCTCCACGATGGCTTTTGTATGCATGGCTCTGGCGGCGGCACCCGGTGCGGTTGACGGCAATATGGTCAATATGATGATCTTCTGTGGTGCGGCAGCTGGTGCGATTTTGGGTTTCCTGCGGTATAATTCTCATCCTGCCAGCGTATTTATGGGTGATGTAGGCTCCTTCACGATTGGCGGTGCGCTGGTTGCCGTTACGATGGTTACTCGCCTGAGTCTGCTGCTGCCCATCATTGCTCTGGCAATGGTCATGTCGAGCGTATCGGATATCATTCAGGTAGGCTATTTCAAGTACACCAAGAAAAAGACTGGCACTGGCAAGCGTGTATTCCGGATGGCTCCACTGCATCATCACTTTGAAAAGTGCGGTATGCCCGAAACTCGCATTGTGTCGATGTATATGATTGTAACGGTCATTCTGTGCCTGATTACATTGACGATGTTCGCAGCCTGATCGGTTGACGAAGTTGTTTTTCAGCCTGACGCTTTTATGCGTCGGGCTTTTCAGAAGGAGTGAGAAGTTCCTATGACTGGCAAAAAAGTAATGGTACTGGGTATGGCACGCAGCGGCGTAGCAGCAGCGAAGCTTTTAAGCTCGCTGGGGGCTCGGGTGTGTGTTTCCGATCAGAAGTCCAAAGAAAAGCTGGCAGCAGCGGTAGCGCCTCTGAATGCCTGTGAAAATATCGAATGGCGGCTGGGCGAGCCGGCAGAAGCGGCACTGGAAGGTCGGGATATTCTGGTCATCAGCCCTGGTGTTCCGATTGACAGTGCAGTGGTAAAACAGGCGCAGTCAATGGGGGTGGAGGTAATCGGTGAACTGGAGCTGGGTTATCAGACAGCAAAAGGGCTGCTCATTGCCATCACCGGCACCAACGGAAAGACCACCACAACCACCCTGATGGGAGAAATCCTTAAAAATTCCGGCAGAAATACTTACGTTGTAGGTAATATTGGTTTCCCGTATACGGCGGTTTCCGGTCAGATGACTGAGGAAGATGCGACAATCTGCGAAGTCAGCTCCTTTCAGATGGAGTCCGTTAAAACCTTCCGCCCGCATATTTCCGCCATCCTCAACATTACGGAAGATCATCTCAATCGCCATTATACGATGGAAAACTATGCGGCAACCAAGGCACGCATATTTGAAAATCAAATCGGCGCGGAAGACTGCGTTGTATTGAATTATGATGATGCTGCTCTGCGTGAGATGGCTTCTCAGGTCAAATGCAAGGTGATCTGGTTCTCCCGCAAGGCGGTGCCGCCCATCGGTGCATTTGTGCAGGATGGAAACATTGTCTATAAGGCATTCTGTGAGACTGCAGACGGTATATCTGGGGAAGTGCATATGATCTGCCGCGCAGATGAGGTGTATATTCCCGGACCGCATAATCTGGAGAATGCACTTGCAGCTGTTGCCATGTCTATGGCTGCAGGAATTCCCGTATCGACGATTCGTGATACGCTGCGTACCTTTAAGGGCGTTGAGCATCGAATTGAGTTTGTTCGTGAGTTGGACGGCGTAAGGTTTATCAACGACTCTAAGGGGACCAATTCTGATTCTACGATTAAAGCCGTTGAAACCATGAATAAACCCACTGTGCTGATTCTGGGTGGATCTGATAAGCACGTTGATTTCACAGGGATGTGTGAAGTTATCAAGAACAGTCCGTATATCCGCCACGTCGTACTGATCGGTCAGACGGCTGCACAGCTTGATGAAACCCTGCTGAAGGTTGGCTATACTGCCTATACGCATTGTGGATATGATTTTAAGGCTGCAATCGATAAGGCATTTTCTCTTGCGGAAAAAGGCGGCAACGTACTGCTTTCTCCGGCGTGTGCCAGTTTTGATATGTTCAGCGATTATGAACAGCGCGGTGCGATCTTCAAGCAGATCGTAAACGCATTGACCAGCCGCAAAGCGTGATCCAGAGCCAACGAGAAATACTTGGTGCAAAGGATCGGGCGAAAAGTGCATTGACTGCGGACTTTCGTCCGAAGAATCACTTGGACATACGGCGGGAAAAGCCATTTGATAAAGGCATATTTATTACATTTCTCTTGCTCCTGATGACCGGTTTGGTCGTGCTGTATGCTGCGAGCTACTATAATGCACAGGATGCCGACGGAAACCCGCTGGCTGAGGTAATCAGCCAGTTAATGGGCATTGCTCTGGGTGGCGTCGGC
>CAZYQB010000331.1:0-2496 GCA_964649595.1 uncultured Oscillospiraceae bacterium
GTCTCTTCGCTCCGTTCGGTGCTCCTGCGGGTCTCTTCGCTCCGTTCGGTGCTCCCTCAGGACGCACGGGTCGGCTGCTCGGATTGGATACCGTCGGACACGAAGTGGGGCACGCCGCCGAAGAGGGCATATTTCTTCTCTGATCGTTCATTTTCTGATCGCTCATCAATATCCCTCCTATTCCTTTTCAAGATATTTGCGCAGGTATACTACCGAATTATCCTTGCGCAGTCCGTTTGCGGTAGATGTTACGATATATACATCATCGATATCATGATACTGCAGCATCTCACCGATATAACCGCCCGCTTCGCTGACGGAATAGCTGCCCTTGCGGAAATCCGCCATGTGAATCTCATCATAGTACGGCAGCATCCACGGAGCAAAGGCGTTGCCGAAGGAGTCGCAGATAATCAAACACTTTCTGCCGGTATTCGCACCGGTTGTCACCTTGCGCCACGGCAGACGGGTATTGTTCATATACACGCGGTAGGTGCTGCTTTCATAGTTCATCAGCTCGATCTCTTCCGCTTCATCCAGATCGGTCATGATATAGCTGTGCGCAGGCAGCAGCGGATACAGCGCATTAAAGGTATCTCTGTATCCTTCCTCCTCCGCGCTCGACAGCGTGGACTTGTAGGTGTATTCCTCATAGGGAATCACCGGCATTCCGATCGTCTCAAGCATCTCCGCCGCCACCTTGTATGCACCCTCTGCAGACCAGTGGTGGTCGGTGGTATAGAACATGGGCGTATCGCCGCAGATATACGGCTCGAGAATATCATAGGTAGAGAATACCAGGATGCGCTCCGTGCCCTGCAAACAGTTTTCCAGCATGGTTTCCACACTGCTGCCCCAGCCGACATACGTCTCCTGCTGAGTGGACCAGCGATTTGCAATGCTCGCCAGAGGAACCTGCGTAAAGAGAATATAGCCGTCATCCGGCAGATAGGTCTGCATCCGCTTGAGCGTCTCGGCGTAGGTTTGTATCTTGTCCTTCTCGTAGGTATAGTTGATCTTTACCGTGCCGTCCGCCATTTCAAACCATAGATAGCTCTTCTCCTCGGTCAGAGGGATCTTGCTTGCGGTAACTACCGATATTTCTTCTTCGACCTCGTCATCATCGCCGCCATTTTTGATCGTTCCCATATCCACCACACCGGGAATATCGCCTTCTTCCTCATCGCTGCCCACCTGCAGATTGGCACCCTGCAGCTCCTTTTCCATTTCGGCAGTTTTCGCGGCGATCTGATCGTCCTTGGAAAGCATCGAGAATGCGCCCAACATCCTATCGGTAAAGCTCACCACGTCATCTCGCGCAAAAAATGCATCCGAGAGAAAGCTTTCAAATTCGTTCATAAAATCGGCACTGAGCACGCTCTGGATCGAAAACTTCGGGAACCCCTGCAGCATACGGTTTTCCGCCTCAGACGCACGACTCTCCTTATCCGATGTAATCATCAAAAAGATGCCGGCGATCGCAAGCGTCAGTATCCACCATACCGCTATAGTAAATGATGTTTTCTTCTTCATAGTGCCTCCTGCTTAGAACTGGAAGTAGATAAACGGATTATAGCTCTGTCCCACAATGAACAGCACACACAGCACCAGACAAACTGAATACCATGCCATCTTCAGATTCTCCATAGGCGCCGTGTCCATGCGCTCCTTGAGCACACGCTTGACAAAATCGCCCACCGGCAGACTCGCAATAAATGCGATTGCCGGGAAAAACGAATATGTCTTGATGACCTGAAGCGATGCACTGTCCATCAGCGGCACACCAATGCCCAGCATAGCGCCGATGTGCTCAAACGCCTGACCCAGCGTCGGATAATAGAAGATCATCCAACTGATCATCACCAGCACCATGGTGATCGCCCAATTGACCAGTTTGGGCAGCTTCTCCGTAATCTTTCTGCCGCCCAGCAGATCAAGCGTCAGCAGCGCGCCGTAATAGAAGCCCCATACTAAAAAAGTCCATGCTGCGCCGTGCCAGAATCCAGTCAGCGTCCAGACCACCATCGTGTTGAATACCGTGCGCTTCAAGCCCTTGCGATTGCCGCCCAGGGGGATATAGATGTATTCTCTAAAGAAACTGCCCAAAGAGATATGCCATCTTCTCCAGAACTCACGCACCGACAGGGAACAATAGGGGTGATCGAAGTTTTCCTTGTAGGTAAAGCCGAATATGCGTCCGATGCCGATCGCCATATCCGAATATCCCGAAAAGTCGAAGTAGATCTGCAGCGTATACAACAGCGCCGCATACCATGCGCCGCCCACCGACAACGCAGAAGTGCCGCCTGCCAGCGGCATAGCCGTCATTGCAGCACCGCAGATATTGGCAAAGATCACTTTCTTGCCCAAGCCGACGATAAAGCGCTGCATACCCTCAGAGAATCCGTCCGGCGTACTTTTTCTGCATCCGATCTGTGCGGCAACATCGCCATACTGCACGATGGGACCGGCAATGAGCTGCGGAAAGCAGCATAC
>CAZYQB010000332.1:0-2469 GCA_964649595.1 uncultured Oscillospiraceae bacterium
GTGCTATCTGACCTATACCACTGAGCACACGCATGAGATCATCCGCGCCAATCTGCACCGCGCTCCCATGTACAGGGGCGATATTCACGGCACCGGTGCTAGATACTGCCCCTCCATCGAGGATAAGGTGGTCCGCTTTGCCGACAAGGATCGCCACCCGATCTTTCTTGAACCGGAAGGCGCAAATACAGTAGAATGGTATGTTCAGGGTATGTCCACCAGTATGCCCGAAGAGGTACAGCGCGAAATCTATCACAGCGTTCCGGGACTTGAGAACGCAGAGCTGATGCGGCTTGCCTATGCCATCGAATACGACTGCATCGACCCAACACAGCTCACGAGCACCTTTGAAGCGCAGCATATCCGCGGTCTATTCTTTGCCGGACAGATCAACGGCACCTCCGGCTATGAAGAAGCCGCTGCACAGGGCTTGTATGCAGGTCTCAACGCCTCCTTGTATCTGCGCGGAGAGCAGCCCCTCATCCTCACCCGCGCAGATTCCTACATCGGTGTGCTGGTAGACGATCTGACCACCAAGGGCACCGACGAGCCTTACCGCATGATGACCTCCCGTGCCGAATACCGACTGACTCTCCGCCAAGATAATGCTGATCTGCGCCTGACCGAAATGGGTTACAAGGCAGGTCTTGCCTCCCAAGAGCGCCTTGAAAAAATGCTCAAAAAGCGCGAAAATACCGAAACGGTGAAAAAATTGCTCAGTGCCACGCACGTTCCGCTGGATGATCGACTTAGAGAAGTTCTGACTGCCAAGGGAGAGCCGATCGGTCAAAAGACCTCATTCTCCCTTGCGGAGCTCATCAAGCGTCCTGCAGTCAATCTGAGCGATGTGCGCGCCTTCTCCGATCTGCCGGACGATCTGCCGACAGATGCAGCAGAGCAGGCGGAGATCCTCGTAAAGTATGAAGGCTATCTTGATCGCCAACAGCAGCAGATCGAGCGATTCCGACGCTCCGAAGAACAGCTGCTGCCTGAAAACTTCGACTATATGACTCTTTCCACTCTGCGCATCGAAGCTAGGCAGAAGCTTAACGCACAGCGTCCGCGCTCACTCGGTCAGGCATCGCGTATTCCGGGCGTATCTCCGGGCGATACCGCCGTGCTGATGGTGTGGCTCGAAAAGCTGCGCCGCGAGCAGGAAAATCAGTATATGGGAGTTTGATTTATGAAAGAAATGATTCTTCGCGGCGCGCAGCAGATGGGCATCATTTTGCCCGATACCGCGCCCGATCAGCTCATCAAATATCATGAAATTCTGACCGATGTCAACCGTGTGATGAATCTTACGCGCGTGTCGGACGATCCTCAGGAATCAGTAGACAGAAACTATCTCGACAGTCTTTCACCTCTATGCGTGCCGCATCTGATGGACAACGTAAAGACCCTGTGCGATGTAGGCTCCGGCGCAGGCTTTCCGGGCATTCCACTTTCCATTGCCTGTCCGCACATCCATGTAGTCATGATGGATTCGCTAGGAAAGCGCGTGAAATTTCTCAATCAGGTGATCGGCACACTGCATCTCAACGCCGAAGCCGTTCACATCCGTGCAGAGGATGCCGCAAAGCTGCCCGCCTATCGAGACCACTTCGATCTGGTCACGGCGCGCGCAGTAGCAGCACTACCGACGCTTCTCGAATTAGCGCTGCCTTTCGTGCGTACAGGCGGACGGATGATGGCATTCAAGGGTCCTTCGCTCGACGAGGAGCTTGCGGCTTCCGAAAAAGCTCTTAAACGCTTGTGCGCACGCGCCGACAAACAGTATCCCATCACCATCCCGAACCGTGACTGGGATCACCGACTGATGATCCTTCAAAAGACCGCCCCCACCCCAAAGGCATTTCCGCGCAAGGCAGGCGAAGCCGGACGAAATCCAATTCTGTGATACACCATACATTAAGATACTGATGGGAGAGAAACGATCATGCAGCGCATTCAAGCCACGGGTTATGACATCATCATCAAAAACGGACTGATCGGGCGGCTGGGTGCAAACATCCCCGATACACTCATACCCCGACGCGCTCTGCTGATCGCAGATGAAAGGGTCGCGCGTCTGTACGGCGCACGCGCCAAGCGGTCTCTGGAAGCGGTGGGTATCGAGGTGCATACCCTGCCACTTCTCTCGGACGGCTATGTGCAGACGCTCAATGCACTCAAGGAAATTGCCGCCAAAATGACAGCTCTCTCGCTCGGTCCGGAGGATGCGGTAATATCGATGGGCGGCGGCGTACTATGCGATATGTGCGGCTTTGCGGCATGGAACCATCGTCAGATCGTGCGGCTGATCCAGGTGCCCACCACGCTCATCGGCATGACGGACTGGGCAGTTCGCGGCAAAACCGCCATCGAGCACAAAGTAGGCACACGCATGATCGGCAGTTTTTTTCCTCCATCCCTGATTTTGATGGATCCACAGACCACCTATACGCAGGACGACCGTTCCTTCATCAG
>CAZYQB010000333.1:0-2464 GCA_964649595.1 uncultured Oscillospiraceae bacterium
CCTGCGAAGAAGTTCAGGCAGCCGTCGAAGGCCAGAATCTTGTCGCCCTGCTCGATGAGGGGAGCAACGGGAGCGAATACCATCACGTCGTCATAGCCCTTACCGTCGGTCAGAGCCATCAGTGCGGATACCGGATCGTCGCACTTGGTGTTCATGTAAACCAGCTTTACGCCGTTCTTTGCAGCCTCTTCCACGGTGTAGATGGAAGCAGCGCGATCCAGACGAGCCTGGTCGATGTCGGTGACGACCAGCAGACCGGGCTTGCGGTCGCAGTGGATGGCGTAGTCGATGGCGCCCAGACCCATGGGACCTGCGCCGGCGAGGATGGCGAGGTTACCGCCCTCAACGATGCCCATCTCGTGCTTGTAGCTGCCGATCTTGGTGTGATACTGAGCATGGAAGGTGCCGATGATGCAGCTCAGCGGTTCTGCCAGAGAGCCGTAGAAGTATGCCTTGCCGTTGTAGTGCAGCAGGCAGTCCTGCTCCATGACTTCGGGGATGATGACGGCATACTGAGATGCGCCGCCTACGTTGGGGAAGGCATAGCCGGGGGTCATCAGGGTGCCGTGGTAGGAGATGGCCGGCTGAATGCCGAACTTCTCGCCTGCCTTGAACTGGTCAGCCCACTTTGCGCCGACTTCCAGAATTTCGCCGCAGAACTCATGACCGATGATGATGGGGTTTACATCGATGTCGTTGGGTACGCGCTTGTGGTTGCTGCCCTGAATAGCTGCCTTGTAGCTGGACATACAGATGCTGTCGGAGATAACCTTGACCAGAATTTCATCTTCCTTGATTGCCGGAAGCTCGAAAGTCTCCATGCGCAGATCGTTCTGACCGTACAGGCGAACCGCAGTAGTCTTCATGGGAATCAGTCCTCCTCAATATAAATCACTGTGAAAGTGCGTCGGCGGATGAAATTTCGCAGGCTCCGCGCGGCGCTGTTTTATGCACATCTGTATAAAACAGATGCTCTTGAGGTCATTATATCACATTTATTCGCCCGTTACATCAAAATTTTGTTGAAACCATGCTTTTAACGTGGATGTTGGTTTATCGAAGATTCAGCAGTATCAGCGACAGCAGAATCATAAGCAGGGCGGCGAACTTTCTTTTGTCGAGTCTTTCCTGAAAGCAGATCATGCCGATGAGGGCAACCAATATGATGCCGCCCGCACTGTAGCTGGGATAGGCGATGACGGCAGGGACTTTGCTTAGTGAGAGCAGCAGAAAGCGCGTGCAGTAGTAGTTCGGGATGCCGATAACAAGTCCGAACAGCGCATCCCACAGGGTAAAGGATTTCCTTTTGGCAAGGCACAGAATGATGTTCAGCAGCAGCGCAAACAGGAAAATATACATTAGGAACTGCTCTTTGAGGGCAGCAGGTCCGATTTCTTCATATACTTTAGACATGGCGTTTCCGGCGCCACCCGTAAGCAGCAGTGCGATCAATGCGCCGAAGTTCAGCGCTTTCTCGTTCTTTCCGCCCTGCATCAGAAGAATTGCGGCAAACGAAAGTGCAATGCCGATCAGCTGCCACGGCTGCGGCTGCTCATGAAATGCGGTCAGCGAGAGAATGGTGGGCACGAGCACACCCAGCTTTATGAAAGAGGAGGAGAGCACCACGCCGTTTCGGGCGATGTTCCATTGAAGCAGCACAAAGCCCGCCAGATACAGTACCCCCGTGACTGCGCCCAGCAAGAGCGCAAGGGGAAGCTCCTGCGCCGCAGGAAAGAGTTGCGACGCACCGGAATGGATCCAGCCCAGCGCCGTGCACATGATGTAGCTGAACATGGTCAGGGCGGAATTATTTTGACAGTATCTTGAGCTTATGCGCATCAGCACCGATACCATAGTGCTGCTAATGATGGCGAGGATCAGATAAGGCATTCGTACACATCCTTTTTAAGAAAAGTTTCGTCAATTACATAATGAGAAAAAATAACAGGCGGAGGACTGACATTTCACAGCCGTTTCGCCTGTTGTTATTGGTTCGTACGGGACGGATTATTACTCAACCTTTTCAAAAATGCAGGTAGTGCTGCCGGGAGTCTTCCAGTGCAGTTCCGGTATCCTTTTTGGTGTTGAGCACGGGAACGGATGCAACCTCTGCGGTAAGAGCTATTTCATCGCTTCCGTCGGAGCCATTGTAGTAGAGGGTGGAGATAATGCTCTCGGTCACGCCCAGTGTGAGCAGCAGGTTGAGATCATCGCTCGGACACATGATTTGGGCATAGGCGTACCATTCGCCGAAGAGTTTGGCGGAGATGGATGGGGAAAATCTTTTCATTATTGTAAAAGAAAAAGAGATGTTCGTCAAGCGTTATTTCAAAAAAGCGAAATGTGATAAAAACCTTAGAAAAATGTGACCTATGATGTTTCAATTGTGCATATACGGTTTATATATAGATCAACGGGGCACGAGAGAGAAAACAAAGCCCCGAAGCGAGAGAAGAAATAATTA
>CAZYQB010000334.1:0-1964 GCA_964649595.1 uncultured Oscillospiraceae bacterium
GGAATATCGCCGAGAATCGGCACCGACTTGATGCGGAAGGTGTTGATAAAGGTGATTTGCTGAACGCCGTTGGTCTGCAGCGTACGCGCCATATAGATGGCAAATGCCGGAGCGATCATGTTCAGCGCAGTACCCGAAATGGTTTGGTCGGCGCGCATATGGATGGCAGCGTAGGCGTGCAGCATCGAGAACAGCACGCCGCTGGCAGCTGCCACCAAAATGGCGAGGAACAACAGCAGATTGCCGCTGAGAACATCCTGCATTTGATTGATGAAGAAGATCGAGCAGAATGCGCCCATGACCATGATGCCTTCCAGTGCGATGTTGACTACGCCGCTTCGCTCAGAGAACATACCGCCCAGTGCAACGATCAAAAGCGGGATCGAGAAGAGCATCATCTGCTGGACGAGGAAATATACAGTACTCATTGTCTGCCCTCCTTGTTCCGCTTGTTGAAGAGTTTGCGCACTAGCGCAGAGATGGCATTCTTGAAGATCAGCGAGAATGCGCTGAAGTAGATGATCGCGCCGATAATGATGTCGATGATCTCCGGCATATAGTTGAGCTTTTGCAGGTAGTAGCCGCCCTGCTCAAGATGCGCGATGAATATGCCCGAGAAGATGATGCCGATCGGATTGGACAGACCCAAGAGAGCCACCGGGATTCCGTTGAAGCCCTGCGGAGCAAGCACGTCTACCACGTCGATGTGCAGTCCGTCCGACTTTGCCAGATACATGACTGCACCAGCAAGACCGGAGAGCATACCGGCGATGACCATGCTCATCAGGATGGAACGCTTTTCGTTGATGCCGGCGTAGCGGCTGGAATCGCGGTTGAAGCCGCACGCCTTGAGTTCATAGCCGAAGGTAGTCTTATTGAGCAGTATATAGATGATGATGGCGGCAATGATGGCGATGAAGATGCCGATGTTGACGCTCGAAGGGCGAGTCAGTCTGCCCATCTGCTCGTAAAAGATCTTGTCCAGACCGCCGGTGGGAAGTGCGGCGGTAGAAGGAACGCTGACCGTCTGGTTTTTGAGTTGATCGTAGATGTTGCTGTTTTTGATGAGGAAGTTCACGCCGTACATTCCGATATAGTTCATCATAATGCAGGAGATGACCTCATTCACGCCGAGCAATGCCTTGAACAGACCGGGGATCATTGCCCACAGACCGCCTACCAAAATGGCGGCGCAGATCGGCACGATCCAGTGCAGCGGACCGGGCAGCCACGTCATATTGACTGCTGTCCAGATGGCGGCAAACGCGCCGGTGATGAGCTGTCCGCTTGCGCCGATGTTGAACAGACCGGTTTTGAATGCAAAGCCGACCGACAGACCGGTCAGAATAAGCGGAGTTGCGTAGTAGAGCATCTGTCCGACACCCTTTGCGCCGCCGTTGAAGCCGCCCTTGAGGATAACGCCCAGACCCTTGACCGCCTGATCGGGATTGCTGATGAGAAGAATGATAAAGCCGAACAAAAGACCTACAAGGATGGCGATCAGCGAGGAGAGGAAGCTGCTCGATCCGCTTAGAAAGCCGGCGCTTTTAAAAGACTTTTTTTCTTTACGGTTCATTGTGCTGCCCTCCTTTTAGAGCCTGCCATGTACAGACCCAGTTCCTGCACGGTGATTTCATTGGGTTTGGTTTCAGCCACGATCTCGCCCTCATACATGACGAGAATGCGGTCGGGCAGATTCATGACCTCATCCAGCTCAAGTGAGATCAGCAAAACCGCCTTGCCACTGTCGCGTGCGGCGATGAGCTGTTTGTGAATGTATTCGATGGCGCCTACGTCCAGACCGCGCGTGGGCTGCACGGCGATCAGCACGCTCGGATCAATGCTGATTTCGCGGGCAACGATTGCTTTTTGCTGATTGCCGCCCGACATACTTCTGGAAATGGTGATCGGACCCTGACCGGAACGAATATCAAAGCGCTCGATCAGCTGCTGCGCCCAGTCAC
>CAZYQB010000334.1:1974-2433 GCA_964649595.1 uncultured Oscillospiraceae bacterium
AATTGATAAAGCCGCCCTTGGAGAAAGGAACTTTATGATAGCTCTTGAGGATCAGATTTTCAGCAAGCGAATAGTCGAGCACCAGTCCGTGACGGTGACGATCTTCGGGGATGTGGGAGAGCCCCAGGTCGTTGCGCTTGCGGATGGAGGTGCGGGTAATGTCCTCGCCGTGCATCAGAATCTGTCCCTTTTCGGGAGCAAACAGACCGGAAAGCGCATAAACCAGCTCGCTTTGACCGTTTCCGTCGATACCGGCGATGCATACGATTTCGCCCTTGCGCACGGTAAAAGATACGTCGCTTACGGCGGGTTTGGTCTGATGTGTGTTTCTGACGGTCAGACTTTTGACGGTAAGTGCCTCATCTCCCGGATTGGCGACCTCCTTCGCAACGGCGAAGCTGACCTTGCGTCCGACCATCATCTCAGACATCTCTTCCTTGGATGTAGCAGAAACATCCA
>CAZYQB010000335.1:0-2433 GCA_964649595.1 uncultured Oscillospiraceae bacterium
CATCACGGCTTCACGCAGTGACATCTTTTTTGCCGGATATCCCAACGGACTTACACAGGGCATCACTTCATCTTCTGCAAGTTCCATAGCGCGCTCAAACGCCTCGCGATCCATCGTTCCGCCGATCCATACCGTGCCGATGCCGATAGACTGAGCATAGAGAATGAGCGTTTCAAAGCTGTAGCCGATGGCTTCGTTGAGATATGGAGCCTTCTTTATTTTTGCGCCCACATACAAATCTGTGCCGATCACTACAGGGCAGCTCAGACGCTGCTTTTTCGAATTGAGCAGCTTAAACTCGATCGAAAGAGCATAGGGATTGTCGATCTTCTCCATGAAGGTACAGAGCCTGTTTAGATCCTGCTCAGAAATGGGACACTCGTCAAATGTTCTTACGCTTCTTCTGCCGTGCACTAATGCATCTATGTTGTTCATTGCAGAGATTCCTCCTTTTTCATATAAACGTTGGCTTAGCGTATGTATTTGCCGGAATATGCAGCGTACGATCACATTTTTATTCCTCACATGATGCAATTATAACTCGAATATGGATGCTTCGTCAACCGGGCAGATATAAGTGTAAAAAAACAGAACTTTACCCATATGCTTTGAAAATCCATCAGATTGCTTCATTGAACTTTCATTATCGAAGGTAAAATTGTGCGTCAAAACTCAGATGTGTTCATTGCTGCTGTTTTATATTTTATTGGATTGATTGAAGTGTGTAAAAGTGTTATACTTTAAACAAGGGAGTGGAGACGTCTAATAAAAACGATTTTGCGAGGCATAGAATATGAAATCTATATTGATTACAGGTGCTTATGGCGGAATGGGATATCAGACGGCGCATACCCTTGCGCAGCAGGGGTTTAGAGTATTTGCACTGGATAAAAAAGTTAGGGAAGGCTCAGATAACATTATCCCCATTCAGGCAGATATAACGGATGAAAAGAGTGTACAAAATGCCTTTGAAATGATTCGTTCCATAGAAAGTGAGCTTTTTGCAATCGTGCATTTTGCGGGCATATATATGCTTGATTCGCTGGTAGAAATGAGCAGCGAAGATTTTCAGCGTATTTTCAATATTAATATGCTGGGTGCATTTTTGATCAACAAGACATTTCTGCCGCTGCTTAAAAGAGGCAGCAAAATTTTGATCACGACCAGCGAGCTGGCTCCGCTTGCGCCGCTTCCTTTTACCGGGATTTATTCTGTTACCAAAAGCGCACTGGATAAATATGCCTATTCACTGAGAATGGAACTTCAACTGTTGGAAATTAGTGTCAGTGTATTGCGCGCAGGTGCAGTTTCCACAGAAATGCTGAGTGTGTCAATGCAGGCGCTGGATCGATTCTGTGAGCATACCAAGCTCTATACCTGCAATGCTGACCGCTTCAAGAAGATCGTAAGCAGTGTGGAAGCAAGAAACATTTCTCCGCAAAAAATTGCTGCAAAGGTATTAGCGATTCTAAGCAGGAATAAACCAGTGTTTGCTTATGCGGTCAATCGAAATCCGCTGCTTATACTGCTCAATACATTGCCTAAGCGCACGCAGCTTTGGATCATTCGTATGATTCTGAAATAGCGGCATTGAATGTTGATAAGATAAAAAACGGGAGCATGGAATTTTGCATAATTAAACTTCCTCCTGCAGTACGGCAGGAGGAAGCAGTTATTTTTGTCTGCGTGGAAAAGCGCATCAATTTCTAATTTGATGTTTAAATTTATGAAGAAATTAGAAGGTTATAGGTCAAATTCTTTACTGCAGCGTTTGAGCATCTCGCGGATGGGCAGGTTGTAAGGACAGCGCGTCTCGCATACGCCGCATTCGATACAGTCGCTGGCACGTTTGCTGAGGGTGGCATAGCGAGACTTCGCCCAGTCGCCCAGACCATAGCGCTTGAGATATCCTTCGAACAGAAAGATACCGCTGATGTTGATCCCGACCGTGCAGGGCTGGCAATAGTTGCAGCGGCGGCAGAATTGGGTGCCCAGTTCCTTGCGGATGGCATCGATGGCAGCAAATTCTTCTGCGGTTAGCACAGAAGAATCGCTCAGGGCAGCGGCGTTCTGGTCGATTTCGGAAACATCGTACATACCGGGGATGACAACGGAGATGTTCTTGTTCTGAGTAATGAAGCGCAGAGCGATGGGGGCGTTGTCCAGTGCGCCGCCTGCCAGAGGCTTCATGCAGATAAAGCCGATGTTCTTTTCTTTACAGCGGGCAATCAGCTCTTCGCCCTGCGTTTCTACGATGTTGTAGGGGAACATGATCGTTTCCACCCAGTCCATGTTCAGTGCGCGCTCAAACACGGCAGTAGAATGTGCTGTTACGCCGATATGACCGATCTTACCGGCTGCGCGTGCAGCAAGCAGCGCTTCAAGTGCGCCGCCGGGTGCGACCACTGCGTCGAGATCTGCCATGGTGGGGTT
>CAZYQB010000336.1:0-2417 GCA_964649595.1 uncultured Oscillospiraceae bacterium
TGATCTGCACGATCTTAAGCTGCTGCTCGAACAGACCAACGGCAAGGGCATCAATATCTACACTCACGGTGAGATGCTGCCTGCTCACGCCTATCCTGAGCTCAAAAAATATTCCCACCTTAAAGGACATTTGGGCACCGCATGGCAGAATCAGCAAAAGGAATTTGCAGATCTTCCCGCACCTATCCTGTTTACGACCAACTGTCTGATGCCGCCTAAGAACAGCTATGCCGATCGCGTATTCACCACTGCGGTAGTCGGCTATCCAGACATAAAACATATCGATGAAAACAAGGATTTCACGCCCGTCATCCATGCAGCCCTCGCACTGGGCGGTTTCGGCGAAGATCAGCATTTCACCGGCATAAACGGCGGGACGGCTGTCACCACCGGCTTTGGACGCAATGCAGTGCTGTCCGCAGCAGATGCGGTCATCGATGCAGTAAAAAGCGGCACGCTCAGGCACATCTTCCTGGTCGGTGGCTGCGACGGTGCGCGCCTTTCCCGAAGCTACTATACTGAGTTTGTCCGGCAGACACCTGCCGATACTGCTGTTCTCACCCTCGCCTGCGGCAAATTCCGCTTCAACGACCTGTCGCTGGGAATGATCGGTCCGCTGCCGCGCATCATGGACATGGGACAGTGCAACGATGCTTACAGCGCCATCAAGGTCGCCGCGGCGCTCAGCGAAGCATTCGGCTGCGGCATAAACGACCTTCCGCTAACGCTGGTGCTGTCGTGGTATGAGCAAAAGGCAGTCTGCATCCTTTTGACCCTGCTGCATCTGGGCATTAAAAATATCTATCTCGGTCCCACACTCCCGGCGTTTGTTTCCTCAAACGTCCTTAAAATACTGGTAGAAAATTACAGCATTCATCCCGTCAGCACCCCTGAGCAGGATATAAATCAGATCCTCCGCCGCTGACCAACTACAAAACCAAGAGACCTCCCTGATACGGAAAGCCTCTTGGTTTTGTTCTTTGAGTGGTTCACTATTTACTTATTTGCCGTTCACCGTTTCGCCCGTCCAGTCCATGATCCCGCCGAACTCTACGATATTGGTATATCCGATTTTTGCCAGTTTTCCGGCAGCCTGGCAGCTTCGGTTGCCGCTTCGGCAGTAGACCATGATGAGTTGATTCTTATCGGGCAGTTCTTTGATCGGCTGATCGGTGATCGTCTCGTTGGGAATGCAGATGGCATTCGAAATGTGCGCCTGCTCATACTCTGAATAAGTCCTTACATCCAGGATAATGTAATCCTTTTCCGTTTCCATCATTGAAATCGCCTCCTGCATGGAGACCGATCTATACTGCGCCGCCTTCTTCTCGGATTTTTTCGGAAATTCGATCGGCACAAAGATCAGCACAAACGGAAGCAGCAGCAGCCATCTGAGCATATTGAGCATTTCATTCACCTCAGCTTCTTGCCATGCCGTCCACGCTCAGCACCACGCCAGTAATGTAGGATGCTTCATCCGATGCGAGGAATACGAACGCGTTGGCAATGTCCTCCGGCTGTCCCAGTCTGCGCAGCGGAATCTGCCGAATCATCGGATCAATCACCGCCTTGGGAACTGCCTTCATCATATCGGTTTCGGTAATTCCCGGAGCTACGGCATTTACGCGGATACCCTTGGGACCCAGTTCGCGCGCCAGAGAAACAGTCATGCCGTTGACCGCGAATTTAGATGCAGGGTATGCAACGCCGCTGGGCTGACCGTAGATGCTGACCATCGACGAAGTGCTCAGAATCACGCCGCTGCCGCGCTCGATCATATACTCGCTGGCGGCACGGGCAGCGCTGAACACGCCCTTGACGTTGAGATCCATTACCCTATCAAACATTTCTTCAGTGTAATCCGCAAAAGGCGTGCTTTCGGAAACACCTGCGTTATTTACCAGAATGTCGATGCTGCCGTAGGTTTCATAAACGCTCTTGAAAGCTGCTTTCACCTCCTCCAGCGATGCCAGATTCGGATAGATGCCGCTTACGGTCGAGTTCGGAAATTCCGCCTTGAGCTTTTCAACTGCATTTCCTGCCGTTTTTGCGCTGCTTGCCGCAATGACAACCTTTGCGCCTTCTCTCAAAAACGCCTGTGCCGTCGCATATCCTATGCCGCGGCTGCCGCCGGTGATGATCGCTACTCTATCTTTAAGTCTCATGCTTTACGCCTCCTTTTCGGATCGAATACTTCTTATCTATGATTTTAATATACCCACATTCTCACATATTCTAACAGCTTTCTCTACAAAATTAAAAAATAATTTCCCTGTCTAAGCATCGGCATCTTTGTCGATTTCCTTGTGGAAAAATATCGTAAACTGTGGTACGATGGTGAGACAGGTTTTTCCTGAATAACGAGCAAAGGAACATGACGTATGAACAAGCTGCTGCACCAAATCGTTTCGGTTCTG
>CAZYQB010000337.1:0-2411 GCA_964649595.1 uncultured Oscillospiraceae bacterium
GGGCAAGCTGGTGCGGTCCGTGCCAGAGCGAAATGCCCGATTTCAACGAAAAATACGCGCAGCTCGGCACCGAGATCAATTTCGTGATGATCAACATGACGGACGGCAGCCACGAAACCATCGAAACCGCCTCATCATTTATTGAGCAAAGCGGCTATGCCTTCCCCATATTTTACGATATCGATTTCGATGCCGCCATAACATATAGTGCATACTCACTGCCCATCTCCTTCTTTATCAACGCTGATGGGCATCTCATCGCTCAGGTCGTCGGCGCGATCGACAGCGAAACACTGCAGGTGGGCATAGATATGATTACCGATTGAACGCTTCACCGTACACATACTCAATTTCATAGACAAAGATAACTATAATTCAAGGGGCTGTTGCACAACAGCCCCTATATTTCGTTTTCGCGCCTCTTTACAGTCTCCAATCTCCGGTATTGCACTGACCGTATTCATTGCTGCCGAAGCATTCGACCCGTCCATCCTCAGTCAGCACCACATGATGCGTGCCGCTGCTCTTTACTTCCACCGCCTTGCCGGAGGTTGCAATATCCACTGCATCTCCTGCGCGATAAAAGTGAGATTTTACCTGACCATCCACGTCAATACCCAGCAGACAAGTCTCACTGGCCGTTATGCTCACCATGCCTCCCCATTCAGGTGCTTTTTCATAGGTGGAAATCAGCGTTCCGTCATACAGTATTCCTGCTGCCACCGGACCGCACACCGCCAGATCATAGAGCACCACGCCCATATCCATCTGCGCAGAGCCATGAGAGGCGAGCATTGCGCCCTTGTTATAGATGCAGCCCATCGAATAAGAGCCGCCGGTAATGTAGGTCACATCGCGCCAGCCGGAAACCAGCTGCGCGTGCATTCCGCACGCAACTACGCTTCCGTCCGACTTAAGACCGATGGTGTCATATGCCGAAGCAGCGATCGCCACGATGTCTGTCCATCCGGACACATCGCATTGTCCCTGAGAATTGTCGCCCACAGCTGCCACTGTGCCGTCAGAAAACAGAGCAACCGAGTGATATGCACCTGCCGCTACCTGCGTAACACCGTTCCACTGTCCTACATCAAGCTGTCCGCAGTTGTTGTCACCCACGGCGCGAACTGTGCCGTCTGCCGCCAGACCCAGCGTATGGCGCACACCTGCCGCAATTTTGCCCTTGGGCATATCGCTTCTGACAGCGTTGAGTTCTTCCATAGTTGCTTCCATCGCATTCAGACGTTCAGTCCGAAAGATCTCCGCAGAGAGGATCTGCTGCGCCTGTGCATCATCCTCTGCCACAACATAGGCAGCCGTTTTGATGCGATCAGCAACATCCGGCACATCTAGCAGCAGGCTATACGCCGATGTTTCATCGCCTGCCAGATATGCCTGTACCGCTAATGCGCATCGACAATCGGCATAGTAATCGGCGCTGTTTTCATAATCGTTCATCTGATAGAACACCTGCGCCGCAGCCGAATACTTGCCCTGCTCATAGAAAGAAATCGCCTCATTATACTTGATGCTCTGGCGCTTCTCCTCTGCCTTTGCCCCCGCGGGCAGTTCTTCCAGCATGGAAGCCGCTTCTTGATATTTTCCGTATTTAATCAAGGCATCGGTCACAATCCACTTGGTTTCAATCAATTCTTCCTCAGAATATTCGTCCGCCGCAAGTCGGCTCACAATACGCATTGCCTCATCCGTGCTGCCCCGCTTGGCCAGCGTTCTTGCACGATTGTTGTCCATGGACGGCTTGCACGCAACGAAGATGCCCAGCACAATACATACGGCTGCCGCACCGAGGATGCTGTAGAACACGACGCCAAGCGCCTCATTCCTGCCGATCATCTTATCGATGCGTTTTTCGATCGCTGACTTTTCTCGGGTGCGCCACCATTCAAGAATTCGCGCACCAAACGCCGCTGCCTTGCCCGCAATCATTTTCACGGTATCGACAGCCGCCTTTCCGCCGTTCTTCTTCGGTGCAGGGCGTATGGCTTTGCTGTTATATGCCGATCGACCGGCACTGCCCGATGCTCTGGCAGGTCTGTTCATTCCTCCCGACACACCGGCAGGACACGCGCTGCGGCTGCCCGATGCTCCCACAGGTCTGTTCGCTACGTTCGATGCTCCGACAGGGCGTACAGGGCGGCTGCCCGATGCTCCTGCGGGTCTGTTCGCTCCGTTCGGTGCTCCCGCAGGACGCACACTGCGGCTACCCGATGCTCCTGCAGGTCTGTTCGCTGCGTTCGGTGCCTCCGCAGGATGCGCGCTGCGGCTGCCCGATGCTCCTGCGGGTCTGTTCGCTCCGTTCGGCGCTCCCGCAGGACGCGCGCTGCGGCTGCCCGGCGCTCCTGCGGGTCTGTTCGCTCCGTTCGGCGCTCCCGCAGGACGCGCGCTGCGGC
>CAZYQB010000338.1:0-2405 GCA_964649595.1 uncultured Oscillospiraceae bacterium
CCAATTTCATTCATTATTAAAATTGCTCTGCATAATCAACTCCGGTCTGATTATGCAGAGCATTCTTCAATATTTTCCGCTGCTTTGCGTAGGTTTATTCCGTTTTATGATCGCACATTTTTCGCCGAACCTCTGCCGCCATTGCTTCAAGCATCTTCGATGCAAACAGCTTTAGATGCAAAAAACGCCCGAATTTCATGTCCTTGCACAAAATTCAAGCGATCTCTTTTTAAACCACCATGCTTCATTGACCAGATCGTATCGAACGGATACTCGTAAAGCACCGCAACAGATCAGAATAATAAAAACTAAAAAACATACGCTGCCACGACACTCTTCGTATCAAACAGCGTATGTTCTTGGTACACCATCAGGGACTCGAACCCTGGACACCCTGATTAAGAGTCAGGTGCTCTACCAACTGAGCTAAAGGTGCATATTCACAGGATCTGCGTTTCTTGTCGCATCCTCTCAACGAACACATATTATACACACCTTTCCCTGATATGTCAATACTATTTTTCACTTTTTTGTCGAATTAACATTCTTAATATCAGACCCGACATTTCCTATCATCGTCTCACTATTTTTCAGCAATTGACTCAGCAGCTCACTTTCCGCAACTACCTTCAGCAGATTCAGCGCATCATCATACACGGCGATCATATGCATATATCTCGGACGCAGCCGAACAACCGTTTCACGCACGGTGGCACTGGTATGCACAGCCAGCCAACGCATCGGCAGCACCTTCTCGGCATTCAATTCATCAAATCTGCCTGTCAAACTTTCCAATGCCGAACATTCCGCCTGCCGCTGCTCATGTCTGGCACTCATCAGCAGAAATACCGCCGCTGCCGGAAGCGTGATATTGAGCTGCCCGTGTATCAATCCATATGCCGACAATCCCAGCAGCAGCGCCGCCAAACCCTGCCCCACACGCCTTCCCACCTTCGCCGCCCCTGAAAGGGACATTCGACAGCTGAGCAATCCGCACAGTATTCGTCCGCCGTCCATAGGCAGTGCCGGCAGCAGATTAAAAGCGAAGATCATAGCATTTTGCTCAATCATCATTGCCGCCCATTTGTCGGGCAACATTCGCCACTGACACAGCGCCCCTGAGAGGATCATCAGCAGCAGATTCATCACCGGACCCGCCAAAGCAACCATCGCCACCTGCGACGGGCGCAGCCGCCACAGATTCTCCAGCCGCGCCGCACCGCCCATCGGCATCAGCTCCAGCTCCGTGACCCGAACGTGCAGCAGCCGCGCCGCAGCGATATGCATCAGCTCATGCAGCAGAATCGAACTGCTCATTACCGCCATTCGCTGCCCTTCGCCCAGCCACAATGCCAGCGCCGCCATCATAAATGCCGCCGGACTGACCCTTACGGGAATTCCGAACAGCCGCCCGAGCCGCACTTATTTCAGCCGCGCCGTCGGGTCGATGCTCTCTCCGCCCTTGCGCAATTCAAAATACAATCGGGAATCGTTCTCTTCCGCCGTAATACCGATCTGCTGCCCGGATTCCACCGAATCTCCCACCTTTACATATGCGTTCGCCAAATAGCCATATACCGTTTCTTCGCCCTCATCATGCTCGACCAGCACGATCCAATCACCGCTTGCTCCCTGCCCGACAGCCGTTACCGTTCCTTGCTCCGCCGCACAAACCGCCTCACCGGATTCACAGCGATATTCAAGCCACGGCTGCTGGTCCGAGAAGCCGTGACTGATTTCTCCATTCACCGGCGCGATCAGATCTGCACTTTCTCCCATATTGAGAAAAACCAGCGCGGTATCCGGCACGATCGCCCGAACGAAGGACAGCTTGCCCAGCGTTTCGTCCCAATCAACGCGCATGGTCATCGCCTGACGTATGCCTTCCGCTGCCTGCCTGCTCCATGGCTGATCCACATTTTTGAGCGCCATCACCGTCAGCAGCAGTGCGCACGCTACCGCCGTGTTTCTCAGCAGCTTTTCACCCGCAGTAAGCTGCTGCCCTTCTTCCCTGCTTCTGCGCGCCTGACGCTTCTCTCTCTGCTGTCTGCGGCGCAGATTTTCTCTCACTTCTTCGGGATGTTTGTCGGGTATTTCCACTTGTGCTATTCCGCTTTCACCTGCCGTGGACGACTGAGGCACCGTTTCCACTGTTTCCTCTGACCGAACGCTGGTGTGAATTTTCAGACGGCTGTTCTCGCTCATTTTTCACGTCCCTCCAATCGCCACATATATATGCGTCCGGCACAAATGGTATGAAAAAGCGGCACCGCAGCCTTTGTGAAAGGTGCGGTGCCGCATACGTTCATTCCGTTTCTTATCTTATTCTTCTATTATTTTCTTCTATTATTCTTCGCTTGCACTCTCGTCAATGGCTTTTACAGCATCAAGGTCGCGTCGCATAT
>CAZYQB010000339.1:0-2359 GCA_964649595.1 uncultured Oscillospiraceae bacterium
ATGAAGATGAGGAGGAGGCATACGAGGACGCCGAAGCATACGATGATGATGAGATCGAGTATGACGGCGAGGATGACGTATGCACGGGCGACTGCGCAGGCTGTGCAGGCTGCAGCGATTCGATGGCGGACGAAGAGTACGACGTTGACATCGTTGTAGAGTGTATGTGCCCTCAGTGCAACGGCACATTCTACGTCAATGAAAAAGAACTGGGCGATGATGCCTTCCATATCTGCCCGCGCTGCTCTGCGCGTATCCATGTGGTGCCGGATTATGATGCCGACATCCCTGTTGCTGCGCTGGCCGACGACGAGGATAAGGGCGAGTAAACCATTCAAGTCAGGCCGGACGATTATTTGTCGTCCGGTTTGATTAGTTTATGCGGTTTGTTAAATAAGATTTTTGAATGAAAAGGATGTATGTCAAAAAAGCGGAGGCAGAATTTCATGGCAGAGGCAGGCGCAAGGGTACTGTTGGCATATTGTGATCCGGTCATATTAGGCGCGGGAAGCAGGGCGTTATATGAAAGCGGATATGAAGTGGTTGGGCTGTGCGACAACGGACCAGATACGCTGCGGATGATCGAAATGCTCAAGCCGGATGTGGTGCTGATGAGTCTGTTTCTGCGGGAGATGGATGCGTTCGGGGTGCTGGAGCATCTCGGCGCAATGTCGCTGACCAGTATGCCTGCCGTTGCCGTGGCGATCCCTCAAGGGCAGGAGGAATATATCCGCAGAGTGGAAGAATTGGGGGCATACGCCGTTCTTCCGCTGCCGGTTCTGCCGGCAGACTTGGTGGAGGCGGTGCGTGTGGCACGCCCGATGGACAGAATGATTCCCTGTTTTGCAAAAGAGAAAACCATTCGGGACATACTGGATAGGATGTCGCTTGACAGAAAGCTCAAAGGCTATGAATACCTTGTGACGGTCATCGGCATCACCTGCCGGAGCCATACCTTTTTTCGGGCGATGACGACGATTGTTTACCCGGAGGCAGCGAAGATGCACGGCGCCAGTAAGGCGCAGATGGAACGCTGCATCCGGCACGCGATCGATTCGGCATGGATGAAAGGAGACATGGAACGGCAGTATGCTTACTTCGGAAATACCATTGACGGAGATCGGGGTAAGCCCACAAACAGTGAATTTATTGCGCGCGTAACAGAGGCGCTGCGATTGGAGGCAATGTAGGATGAAGCAAATGAAACGGGTTATCTTGATCGTTCTCGACGGTGCTGGCATCGGTGCGCTGCCTGATGCAAAAATATATGGGGATGCAGGTGCGAATACGCTCGGGCACGTGTTGGAACAGGCACGACCGTCTCTGCCGAATCTTACGTCGATGGGGCTTGGCAACATCGCAGGATGGACCGAGTACAGTGATGAAGAACCTATCGGCTGCTTTGGTCGCATGGCAGAAAAGTCTCCGGGAAAGGATACCACCACCGGTCATTGGGAACTGGCAGGTCTGCAGCTCAAAAAGCCATTTCCGACCTATCCTAAGGGATTTCCTAAGGAGGTCATCAAGGCGTTTGAGCATGAGACCGGCATGAAGGTGATCGGCAATAAGCCTGCATCCGGTACGGCGATCATCGAGGAGCTGGGCAGAGAGCATCTGCGCACCGGTGATCTGATTGTGTATACCTCTGCCGACAGTGTGTTCCAGATCGCGGCCCATGAAAGTGTTGTGCCGCCGCTGACGCTGTGGGACATCTGCCGTCAGGCGCGCCGTCTGCTCAAGGGTGACCATGCGGTAGGACGTGTGATCGCGCGTCCGTTCGTTGGTGAACCGGGAGCATTTGTACGCACCGATAATCGCAAGGACTTCTCGGTAGATCCGCAGGGCGAGACTATGCTCGATGTGCTCAAGGGTGCGCGCAAGGATGTGCTGGCAGTGGGCAAGATCGAGGATATATTCAATCACCGCGGCATTACCCGTTCCGATCATGCCGCAGGAAATACCGCCTGCATCAATTCCACCATCGAGTTCCTCAAAAAGGATTACTGGCAGGGTCTGATGTTTGTAAATCTGGTGGACACCGATATGAAGTACGGTCATCGAAATGACGTGCCCGGCTTTGCCGCTGCGCTTGAAGAGTTCGATCAGCGTCTGCCGGAGATCATCCGACTGTTGGGCGAGGATGATCTGCTCATCATCACTGCCGATCATGGGTGCGATCCGGCATATCCCACCACCGATCACACACGCGAATATGTGCCCCTGCTGGTATGGGGGCTGGGCATCGATATGGGCGTTGATCTGGGAACGAGGGAGACTTTTGCAGATGTTGCAAAGACTGCGCTTGAAGCGCTGGGCGTGAAGAACAGCTTGCCGGGCACCTCGTTCTACGCCGATCTCA
>CAZYQB010000340.1:0-2352 GCA_964649595.1 uncultured Oscillospiraceae bacterium
CATTCACACCGTTTTCATCAACGGCAAGCATGGTCTCGGTGCCGTCCTCTGACGGGACATTGACGGAGAAATCCGGAGTAGTGATGCTCGTTTTACTGCCGACAATATGCACACCGCTTTCATCGATGGCAACGCCGTTCTTTGTGTCCACCGCCGATACCGCGCCCACGATTTTCTCGCCTTGAATGCCCTCGCTGCTCACATGATCGTCGGTAATACTGCCCTCGCTCAGCTCTGCGCCGCTGACTGTACCTGCCGCCAGCTTGCGCCCGGGCAGCGTGCCGTTTCCGATCTGCGACGGACTGATGCACACGTCGGAAAGCTGCGCCTGGCGGCTGCCCATATCGATGCCCTCATATTCGCTTTTCAGACAGTCCCATTCATACGCCGTCACTCGCGCGGCAAAGTCAAAGCCGTAATCCTCATGTCGGATGTAAATGGTATCGCCCAGAAACACGCCGTTAAATGCGTCAAATGCCCGTGCAAAGTCAGTTTCCTGCAGATCGACATAATCTACCGATGCCGTGACCGTCGGCTGATCGATGCCCTTTTCAAACTCAAGCGCCGCCAGCCGCGCAAGCTCGGTGCGCACGTTCGCTTCAGTCTTAAAGCCGTCGTTTCCGATTTTTACTTCCTTATATTCATACTCTGCAACATACGGCTGCGCATACTGATCGATATATGGGCTGTCCACCGGATCGCCATAGATCGGATTGCTCTTCTTATCGAATCCCACCGGAATAATGCGCGTGACCAGATCGCCCGTATCAATCTTCACGTCCATGCCTGCCATGTTCTTTCTGTAGGCAATCGATACGCCACGATCCATGCCGATGCGCTCCGTCCAATACAGGTCGAAGTTATCCCGAAGCAGCTCGCCGCCTGCTTGCTCGATCAGTCCGCCGTCTGAAAGCAGTGCAGCAATCGGGCTTCTGCGGCTGATGTCCTCGCCGATCAGCGCCGTGATGTCCGAGTATGCGGTAAATTCATGCGGCGTGACGGCAGAGGAAAGCACCATCTCAAGCGCTTGTGCGCCGGTTTTTCCGCTGACCGCCGCCGACGGTACATAGTTTCGTCTCAAATCGTAACTGATGTGCAGCGCTTCAATTTGAATACTGTCCAGCGTAGAGGATACCGACTGAATCCGAAAGAGCTGTTCACGCGTCTTTTTCTGCTCGATGACTCCCGAGCTGATCGGTGCGGCGCTGTCGGTGCGCACATACTGCAGATTTCCTGCCCACATCCAGCCGCTTCTGCCGTCCGGTGCAGCGACGGCATACCATTGAGCGTTGCTGGTATTGTCCGTTACGATCACCTGCGTGCCCGGCTTGTAGGCGTGCAGCACTCTGCCGCTTTCGGTGCTGGGCTTGGTGCGCAGATTAAGCCGTTCTCCGCTGCCGGTCACGACCTGATAGATCAGCGTCGGCGCAGCTTCATAGAGATTGAGCTGCGGCGTAAAACGCACGGGCGCAGGCGCCTTTATGACCATTTCCGGCGCAATCGTCACCGTGCGGCTATTTATAACCAGCTCCATATGCAGGCGGTATTCGCCGTTCAGCTTCTCACTGATCGTCGCCGCAGAGCAGTATTTGTCCAGCACCAGCAGACCGTTTTTACTGTAATCGGTCGCGGTGGCTGCGTAAAGCGTAATCATAATGTCCTCCATCGGGGCGCAATGCTGATCGACGTCACGCTGCCGGAATAGGAGATCTCATTATCGCCCACCGTCAGCACCGGAAACGCACCACTCATGTGGTCATTCAGCAGCACATTCCCCTGATAGCATTCCTGACATCGACTGTCGAGCATCACTTCACCCGTCACGCTCTCTACGATACAGGTCGAGCCGCCCACAGTGAGCGCAAAGTCGCCTTCGCACTGCACCTTTATAAGCGGCTCGGAATATGCGGTATACGGATTTGCGATGATCTGAGGATTCTCAGTGATGTCAATGTCGTTTGTTTCGATGCTTCTGAACGGCTGACAGATAAACTGCACCGTGGCAGAATAGCCGTCTGAGATGGGGCAGGGCGCAAAGTGAGTTTCACCGCTGATTCGCGCCTCCCAATATAAACTTCCCTCATCGAATTGAAGTTTTCCTACTCCCGTCAGCCAGCCGCGCACCTGCGTCAGCCTTTCGGTCGGCACCCAGATCGGCACCACAAGGGTGATCGGCTGATACACGCCCTCTCCCTTCCAGATGTCGCCGTTCTGCCCGGGAATCTCGATGCTCTCGCCTCTCTCCTGCAGAGTCGGAATGGGCGGCGGATAGTTGACGATCACACCGAAATCCTTATTGCTGTGATTGCCGAAGTACATGATGTTTCTCACTTATAACCCCTCCGCCGTCAA
>CAZYQB010000341.1:0-2335 GCA_964649595.1 uncultured Oscillospiraceae bacterium
TGACGCAGAGAATCCTCCAGACGCTGCACAGCAGTTATCTGCTTCTGGATCTCCTCGAGCGTCTGCGGCGGGTTTTCCTCAATGGACTTGAGCAGATTGTCCAGCAGTCCCTGAAGGCGCTTTGCTTCGTCACGCACCGCCTCAAGACGATCACTCATAGCAGCGGTTTCACGCTCGATGCGCTTTACGTTGTTCTGCTGTTCAAGCAGAAAATCGCGCTGCTTGAGAAGCTTGATGCGGTCAGGCGCATTGCGCATCGCAGCTTCAAAGCGATCGGCTTCCATGTCGTACTGCATAAAATTCCACAAAAGATCCAGTTGCATAATTGTCCTCCTTAATTATCCCCTGAAACGCCAGAACGGTTCGTAAGTACTCGTGCTGACAGTTATATTATATTGTAACTCATCTGTCCGCGCTTGTAAACTATCCGTCAGTAATTTTAGCGCAATATGCTCCGTTTCATAATGACCGGCTTCAATGACGCATATTCCTTCCGCCACGGCAGCCAACGCATCATGATGGCGAATCTCTCCCGTCACAAACGCTTGTGCGCCCATCAAAGCCGCTTTCTTAAAGAACTCGCCGCCTGCGCCGCCGCAAACTGCAACGCGCTTTACGGGCACATCAGGACGCGAAGTATATACTCTTGCTCTGCTGCATAGTTTTTCTTCCACCAGTGCTCCGATCGTGCCTGTTGTCTGCACATCCGGCAAATTGCCAATTCGCAATCCATGCTCAAGCACTTCTATACTTTGCAGCCCCAACTTCTGTGCCAATGCATCATTGACTCCACAGGGTGCATTATCAAAATTTGTATGCACAGCGATCAGCGAAATTCCCGCCCTTATCAAAGCACATATCGCTGCTCCTTCCACGTCATCCTCCCGCACATTCTTGCGACCTCTGAACAGGATAGGATGATGTGTTACGATCAGCTGTACGTCCTTTTCTCGCGCTTCTTCCACCGCGCCCTCCGTCAGATCAAGCGCAACCAACACCCTCTCTACGAGGCGCTGAGGATGTCCTGCAAGCAAGCCTACGTTATCATAGGATTCCTGCAACTCAGGCGGTGCAATCTCATCGAGCACTTCCAATATCTGTTTAACCATTACAGCCATGAGCGAATCTCCTTCCACTGCTCAAGTTCCCATTGCAGTTCAGCGGTCATTTCGGATTTACTTCCGCGAACCGCGCCCTCATATGCTTTTTGGACAACTTTTATTCTGAAATCGGCATACCCCGCCAATTCAGGCGGTCTTTTTTGAAGCAGTATCGGACCTGCCAGAAGTTCACTTTTGCTGTATCGCGCCGGACCTTCTTCGGCTGCAATTCCCACATACCAACGTCCGCCAACACGCACCAGACGCTCATCTACAATTTTAAAGCCCAACTCGCTCAGGCGGCGGCGCAGCTCATATATTCCTACATTCGGCTGCAGAATCAGCCTCGCACCGTGCAGTTTATCACGACCACGCTCAACGATTCCTGCAATGGTTAATCCGCCCATACCTGCAATGATAACAGCCTGAGCCGGTTCTACCAGTGCATCCAAACCGTCACCAACAGAAAAGATGGTTCTGTCTTCAAGCTGCATATCTTCAATGAGCTTTCTTGCTTTATTCAAAGAAGGCGCACTAATATCCAGAAGCTGTACCCGCCCACAGCGTCCGTTCTCAGTCAGCCATGCACCCAAAAAACCATGGTCCGCACCGACATCCGCCGCCACGGAGCAAGCGGGTGTCAGCGCGGCCAACATTTTTAAGCGCTCATCCAGTTCAATGCGCATAATCAATCCAGATAATCTTTCAGCTTTTTGGAACGGCTGGGATGGCGAAGCTTTCGAAGTGCCTTGGCTTCGATCTGACGAATACGTTCGCGGGTAACGCCAAAGTCTTTACCGACCTCTTCAAGAGTACGAGAGCGACCGTCCACCAAGCCGAAGCGCAGACGCAGAACCATCTCCTCGCGAGGAGTGAGCGTATCAAGCACGTTCATCAACTGCTCGCGCAGCAGTGTGTAAGCAGCAGCTTCGGCAGGGGCAGGCGCTTCATCGTCGGGTATGAAATCGCCCAGATGGCTGTCTTCTTCTTCGCCGATCGGGGTTTCGAGCGATACCGGCTCCTGAGCGATCTTAATAATCTCGCGGACACGCTCTTCGGAAATACCCATTTCTGCAGCAATCTCCTCAGGCTGCGGCTCGCGACCGTATTCCTGCAGAAGCTGACGCGAAACGCGGATCAACTTGTTGATCGTCTCAACCATGTGCACCGGAATGCGAATGGTACGAGCTTGATCCGCAATGGCACGAGTAATCGCCTGACGAATCCACCATGTA
>CAZYQB010000342.1:0-2334 GCA_964649595.1 uncultured Oscillospiraceae bacterium
TCGGTACTCTTTTCTGTGGAAATTGCAGGATAGGTAGTGCGCGAATGTGGCTCCTCGGCACTGCTTTGCGCGCAAAGGGTCAGCGACGTGCAGCTTAGAGAAATGCCGATGGAGGAACGATCTGTTTTTGAGGGATCAGGATGCTTTTCGACGGAAGGCGGTTCTTCGAGCGTTCGTATATTCACATTTTCAGATTCGGTCGATCGCACCGGCGGAACGGCTGCTTGTTCGGCAGAAGATTCTTCCGAATCATTTTCTGATTCTGCGTCCGAATGTTCTGTTTCACAGGGACAGGATACTTCGGTGCTTTCGTTTGACCGGATTTGAATCATGTCATCGGCGGATAAGGCATCAGGGGCAGCAGTTTCGAAGATGATATCAGCTTTCTCCATCTCGGAATCAGGGATGGCAGGAAGGGCGTCGAAGATGGGCGCAATCGGAACCGACGAAATGCGCACCGGCGTGAACAGACGGCAGACCGCTGTGCGAACTTCTTCCCAGTCGGCGTCCACCGAACCGTTGAGGTTTCCGCATAGCAGCAGTTCGCATATGCCATTTTTTAGTTCCGTTACGGCGGTCAGATCGTACTGTTCAAGGGTGCGCCCGTCGATATTGCGCGGATCAAATGACCATACCAGTCCGACCTGTCCGTATCGCGGCGTACCGAATGTATCTGCCTTGACGGCGTGCCATGTGCCGCTTTTTTGATAGAGCAACAGTGCGTAAAGCTCGCTGCCGACCGGTGCGCCGTTGAGCGTATACTGCAGCGTACCCATCAGCGTTCTGCGTTCTATGCGCACATAGCCGCTTACGCCGTTTTTGAGACTGCGCAGCATGATGAGTGCGCGACGATATTCATTTCGATTCAAATTCACAACCTCCTCTGCTGCCACCATAATATGCGCCCGAGGCGAACGAAATACGAAGCAGTGGCTGCGGAAAATGTGCAGCATAAAAAATGATCGGAACGAAAAGTAGAAAACTACCTTTCATTCCGATCCGGATTTTTAGGCGGCTGTGATCGCTTTACAAGCGCATTTTGTGCGCGGATATGAAGCAATGATCCTTATAGGTGATCTCGCTGCACCACAGCACAGGCTGCTGCCGTTTATAGCGCCGATTGGCGGCACGGCTGCCGTATTTGTCATCGCCCAGCAGCGGAAGATTGATCGAACTTAAATGAGCCCGGATCTGGTGCGTGCGTCCGGTGATAAGTGTTACCTCCAGCAAACTCAGTTCGCCCTTGGACTCGATCAGCTTGTAATGCGTCTCAATGGGTAGAGCGCCGCTTTTCGGAGAGTGAACGATCGATACGCGCGACGAAGCGGCATCCTTTATCAAATATGCCGTCAGCTTTGCCTGTGGTGTTTCAGGTCTTCCCACCACGATGCAGCAGTATTTCTTGCTGAGCGCGTGCTGCTTGAAGGCGGTAAGCATTTCGCTCAGCGCATCGCTTGTTTTCGCAGCGATCAGCACGCCGCCGGTGCCAGTGTCCAGACGGTGACACAGCTGTGCCGATGGGCAATGCGCCTGAATGCGCGACAGCATGGTATCTGCGCCGATATTTGCCCGATCGCTGTCTACCGGGATGCCGCAGGGCTTGTCTACGACCAGCAGGCGGGCATCCTCATAGATGATATCCAGCGGAGCAGAAAAATATTTGTCATCGATGTATAGTGTCAGCTCGTCGCCCGAGCGAACCGCTGCATCGGTGCCACTTTTTGTGCCGTTAATGCGAACGTCCTTCTTTTTGAGCGTTTCGCGGATCAGCCATGCAGGGAGCGTCGGAAAAGCGCGAGTGAGATATTTTTGAAGCGGCGTAGGAGAAACGCCGTCGGGAACGGTATGGCGGTGCATGAATATGACCTCCGATTTTATATTAAACGTAAAGAAAAGCGGAGCGGCTCAGGCAGGAGACGCTCCGCAAACAATGATGGATTTTATCGATTACAGGCGCATGATCCAGCCGAATGGATCCTCAACCGTTCCCCACTGAATGCCAGTGAGGGTGTCGTAGAGCTTCTGGGTGGTTTCGCCGATCTGGTTGCCGGAAATGATGACCTTTTCCTCGCCGCGGCACAATTCGCCGACGGGAGATACGACCGCTGCGGTGCCGGTGCCGAAGGCTTCTTCGAGCGTACCGTTGTTTGCGGCGTCAAATATCTCATCGATAGCGATGCGGCGTTCCTCGGTGGGAATGCCCATATAAGAAGCCAGCTTCAGTACGCTGTCTCGGGTAATTCCTGCCAGGATGGAGCCGTTGAGCATGGGAGTGACGATCTTGCCGTCGATCTTAAACATCATATTCATCGCACCGACTTCCTCGACATACTT
>CAZYQB010000343.1:0-995 GCA_964649595.1 uncultured Oscillospiraceae bacterium
TTGCACTTGACCTGCTTGCCGCGATAAGTAATGGCGATCACATCGCGCATGATCTCGTCGATCCGGTCGGCATTGCCTTCACCCGCCAGCTCAATGGCATAGCGGATGCGCGTGCGGTCAATGTGCTCACCGCGTGCAAGGATGCTCAGCAGGCGTTCCAGCACCAGATGCGCCAGATGCACCTTTTCCTCCTCGCCGCACAGCGTGATCTCATTTCCGCGCGCAAATATCTCCACGTTCAATTCACGACGAATCAGATCGATATTTTCGTCTCTCACGCCGAACAATCCCATGAGCAGATCGACCGAGCCGACCGTCATGACCTCTTTATACTGTGTTTCCAACGAAGTTTTCCCTCCCAAACTGTTTACCGCATTTTTTCGGTACAATTCCTGTGATTACCTATTTATACCACATTATCCTCAAAGTGCATCACGCCCTACGGCGATATTCATCTGCGCTTCGACGGTTACATGGACGATCAGTATTCCATCCTTCTGAGTATATTCTGCCCAGTAATGCGTTTCGCGTGCATCCTCCGGAAGCTGCGCACGCGCCTGCTCAAGCGCATATTCCTCTCCTTGGGCACGCAGCATTTCAATATCAAGCGGAATACTTTTCTCACGCGCCTCCCATCGTGTCTGGCGCACGATCATCAGCGGCAGATACATACCACCGATCGGAAGATACTCCGTTTCGATCTGCTGACAGGCGTAATCCTGCCCTTGTGACAGGTAAAACGACCAGTCATAAAGGCGAAGCTCTGAAGAACTGTTTGACTGCCCGGTTCGTTCGATCACTGTTTGCGCCATCGGCAGACGGCACTCTGCGCTGAACCACACTCTGCCGATCACCGTGCCCAACGCACGCACTTCACGCATCACACCGGTATCGATGCGTTCCTGTCCGCGAATCAGCAGCTGACCGGCTTTTACGGTATCGCCTGCCTTAACGCTGACCTGCCCGGTCAGCGGCTCCACATATACGACCACCGC
>CAZYQB010000343.1:1005-2331 GCA_964649595.1 uncultured Oscillospiraceae bacterium
TCTCTTGATGCTACCAGATCGCGGCTGACCGAAATATCATAAACCTCCGGCGCCTCATTTTCAAGCGCAACTTCGATAAAAAGCTTTACACCGCGAATCCGAACGCCGACATACGTCAGCGAAGGATACCTGTTCTGGATGAACATTGCCAGCGCATCCCGATCCAGACCGCTGCCTAAGTCGCCGATGCTCACGCCCCACTCGGCAGCACTCTGTTCGATCTGCCTGAGCAGGTCCGCATCTGCCATACCGTCTGCGGATATCGCTTCAATGCTCCATATCCGCGCAGCAAACAGTATGACCAGCACCACACCCAACGCCAGACCGGGAATCAGCGCCGCACGCTCAAACAGGCGTCTGCGCCAGTGCGCCCGACCGGCTGCACCCAAAACGATCATATCCATCCGGTATTCCTCAGCCAATGCCAGCAGCCTGCGCGCATCTCTTTCACAGGCTGTCAGATGCATTTCTTGAGCGCCGATGCGGCGTATCTGCAAAAAGCATATGCCCTGCTCCATTGCGCGGGTAACAAATCGCTCCAGCATTCGTCCGCACAGGCGAAGCTCCACCCGATCAGTCATCGGCTGCCTCCTCCCTGATCTCTCGAGGAAGCTCTATCTGCTCGATCACACCGCGCACCGAAAGCGCACCCGTGCGCACATCTGTCAGCTCCAGTTCCTGTCCGTGAAAGCTCAGTATGCCCGTGCGTGTGGTCAGGCGGATGCTCTGACGGGCAACATCCGCAACGCCCAAATGGTTTTCTACCAGCGCATGACCGCTGCCAAGCAGGATCACGCGTACGGTATTTTCAGCAACATCGTCGGGCAGCATGAGCGCACCCAGCGGCGGACGCGGATGACGCACTGCCCGTTCCCTCTTTTGCTGCGCCGCATGGGCACGGGCACGTTTTTTGCGAATCAAAATGCTCAAGCGACACACCTCCCTTAAAAAGGTATGCCGAAGAAGCCGCGCTTTTGCGAGATCCCATATGCGATTTAAAAGAGTGCATATTCTCTCTTCTTACTATTATACTATATATGCGATTTTCCTGCAAGACAGCCTTTATATAGAAAAGGGTCGTTTGATGCGAATTTTAGGCGATACAAGCCTCTCCTCGCGCTATATATCCCTATTTTGTTAAGAACAAATTTATTTCAAAAATCCTGAAAAAAGGTGTTGACAATTTCTCGGAGATGGTATATAATGTACCACGTTGTCAGCGATTGGTACAAGCAATTGCAAGACACATTAGCGTCTGGGTGTAGCGCAGCTTGGTAGCGTGCTTGAATGGGGTTCAAGAGGCCGGAGGTTCGAATCCTCTCACCC
>CAZYQB010000344.1:0-2321 GCA_964649595.1 uncultured Oscillospiraceae bacterium
TGATAGAACTAAAAAAAGCTGCTGCAGAATTGCTCTGTGGCAGCTTTTTTTAGTGGGAGGATGCGCAGATTTTCATGGCGAAATGGCGGTTGCCGGTATGCGGCAGGTGTTAGCGGTCAGCGCAATTTGCGCTCCAGCTCGTCGATGGGCATATAACCGCTGTTTCCGATCCTGCCGTATTTGCCATCGGCGTCCAATTCCACGCGCACACCGTATTTGCGCTCGGACAGATCGCTGAGGCGGTTCTGAAGCTGGATGCGCTGTTCATAGGCGCGATCCGCTTCGGCACGACGCTCAAACCCTTTGATGATCTCGCGAGTAAGCCCGTGATCGGCATCTTCGATCGCGGCTTCGATATGAGCTTCTTTCTCAGCGGCTTCTTCCTCATCGTCGACCATGATGAAGTGGGCAGCCCAGCCACTCAGCGGCATACGAGAGGAAAATTTCATGCTGCTATTCCAGTACCAGCGGCAGAAACGATCCAGTTTGGTCTTGTTTCTGCGGGCGCGGACAACGATGGAAACAAAGATAAAGATGACGAATGCGAGCCAAAGTGCGATAATGATAATAAAACCGGTCTCACTGTTGATAAATTCATTGAACCACTGTTCCATGACAGATCAACTCCTTCTTGAGTATGTGGGGAAAAAGATCCTTCGCACCTGAAAATATACGCACCTGCGTATAATGGATTATAGCTTATTTTGCTCGATTACGCAAGTGCGTATATCGAAGAAGGCTGAATTTTATATCATTTTTACAGAGGTGAGAATGATATGACTGTCAAAGAGGCCGTGGTTGTTCGATTCAGAGAAATTATGAAGGAACGTGGGATTCGCGCAAATGAGCTTGCTAATCTGTCGGGCGTTACGCCGTCTACCGTGTACAGTATGATGGATGAACGGCGCAGAGAGTTGTCGATCAATGTCATCAAAAAGCTGTGCGATGGATTGGACATGACGCTGGGAGAATTTTTCAGTGCAGAGGTGTTTGAAGAACTGGAGCAGGAAATTCGATAAATCCAGATCTCTCGTTTCAACTGTCGAAATGAGGGGCTTTTATATCGCACGGAATAATATTCTCTGTCATGCTCGCGGATATTGCATATCACGCGGCATGGATGGCGTGATGTGCTTTGATGGGGAACAGGGACAGATGATTGCCGGATGGACTGCGGCTTGACTTCTCGAATGTCAGATGCTATCCTTAAATCAAAATTGACCAATGAAAAGGAGAGGGCACGATGAAGGAGTATGTGATTTTTCGTCTGGGTGAAAATGCGCAGCAGTATGCTCTGCGCGGCGAATTTGATCCGGCACAGATCGAGGGTGCATTTGCAGACACGCAGGAGGCGCAGCTTTCCGAATTTCCGTGGAATGAAAACGGCTATAAGCCCGACAGCCGCGCGCGCGTCGGCTGGAATGAAAAGGGATTGTATGTGCTGATGTATGCCAACGAGCCGCGCATCCGCGCCGTGGAGACGCGCACCGGCGGTGATGTATATCTGGATAGCTGCATGGAGTTTTTTCTGATGCCCGATCCTGAAAGCGGACTATACTTTAACTTTGAAGCATCGCCAAAGGCGGTGGTGCATCTGGGCATCGGCAGCGGACGGCATGGGCGCACCACATTTGCCGAGTTGCCCGAAGGCATTTCGATTCAGGCAAGTGAGCATAAGGGTGCATGGTGGGCGGTGAGCTATTGCATCGGCGCGGAGTTTCTGAAGAAGTATTTCGGAGCAACACTGAACGCAGGCATGAAGATGCGCGGCAATTTCTATAAGTGTGCCGACGGCTTTGAACTGCCGCATTACGGAATGTATCAGGGATACGACATTCCGTCGCCCGACTATCACCGTCCGGAGAGGTTCTGCTCATTTGTGCTGGGCGAGTGATCGCGGCAGAAATATCTGGCGGAATGCAGTTGTCCAAACGCCCCTTTGGGTGTATAATAAAGTCAAATCAAAAAAACAAGGAGTGGACACCAATGGACATGATTCAGAAGATTTCCTCGCTCGGTATCGTTCCCGTCATTAAGCTGACCGATGCTGCCAACGCCGTGCCGCTGTGCCGCGCGCTCGCCAAAGGCGGTCTGCCGGTTGCAGAGATCACCTTCCGCACCGCCGCTGCCGAGGAATCCATCCGCCGTGTTGCTCAGGAACTGCCCGAGGTTTTGGTAGGTGCAGGCACCGTGCTGACCATCGAGCAGGTGGATAAGGCAATGAACGCCGGTGCAAAGTTCATCGTTACCCCCGGCTTTGACGAGGAAGTTACCCGCTACTGCGTAGAGAACAACATCCCGATCTTCCCCGGCTGCCCCAC
>CAZYQB010000345.1:0-2313 GCA_964649595.1 uncultured Oscillospiraceae bacterium
TGCCTTCTCAGCAGCAGCACTCCAATAAGCACCGCAATAATTCCCAGCAAAAAGAGAAGCACATTGATCATCGCCAGCAAAAATAGACCAAATCCTACCGGTATGCTGATTAAAATGATACATATAATTACTTGCACACGATTCATTTTTGCCTCATCCACCATTTCATTCTTAAAATTCGATCGTAATGCGATGCGCACCCACCTCTATCACATCGCCGGAATGCAACGCGCGCTGCGTATGATGACACACTTCACCATTGATATTCGTTCCGTAGGAAGAAAAATCTCGAAGCATTACAACGTCACCCTCGCAACATATTTCACAGTGCTTGCGTGATATGCTTTCATCCGCTATGTTCAGAGGAAAATCACCCGTCGCACGTCCGATCCTTACATATTTATTCATCTCTACCCGATGAACATATGTACTCGTCCCATACTCGATTTTAAAAACCATCTCTGCATCTTTCTTACCTCTGCGTACCGCCCTCCTTTTTCCTTTTAGCGCTCTACCCTCTTGAATATTGCTCATCGCCTTAAAGTTGTTGGGGACAGCAATCCCAATGACCAACAACACGATTACGCAAAGCATTAAGAATCCGATGCCCAACATAGCAATATTCGGTATATGAACACCGCCAATGGCACTCGATCCCTTCAAATAGCCGAATACCGCATCAGAAAGACTCTTTTCCTTTACATACGCTGCTGCTCCGTCGCTAAATAGCAGTTCCTGCATTTCTACAGTAATGCCATCTTCCCTTTCATAGACGAATTTGTTGCAACGCACAAATTCATCTATTACTGCTTGTAATTCTTCATCATATACACCGGGTGTAAACGAATATCCGGCATTATCGTAGCCCAACTGATTCAGTCGATTCTGCACACTCGTTATTGCATCATCAGAATCTCCCAATACGAATGCTTCATAAGTTGCAGATAAAGGCGTTTTCAAGCCAGCTCCCATTATTCCCATAACGTGCCAATAGAGGTAATTAGACACCCCATTATCATAATAGATCAGTTCCGGATTATATGAACATACCAGTTTTACAGCTGCCATCGTCAGATTATCCAATTCTCTGCTCTGCAAAATAGTGTCGCTCACTCCAGCGCTATAAAATCCCATTTGATACAGTTTTACCTTGAAATCGATAATGTCCACATCTACCATCGATGGGTCATCGCCATAAATATACTTCGCTCCGTATTCATCCGTCTCCACTGCCATTGCAGTTCCACACAGAAGCAGCAATACCGCAACTATCATCCATACAACCAAACGACCGATTTTTCTGCTGTCAAACATCATGTTTTCTTTCATCCTTTCACAGTGTTGATGATCTCTTGTGCATCCCAACCGGATCTGGTAATAAAAATAGACTTTTTTTGCCAGTTGTGGTAAAATAAACACAATGCTCAAACTGCACTAACTGGATGCTTTTGTCACGCAAAACCGGGAATTTAGACTTCCGCAGAGGCGATTTGGGGAGTGAAAAAGAAACTCTACCCTGAGAACCATTTCTGTCATCTTTTTTCATAAGTCCGAATTGTTCTTTCAACTCCTCGCAAAAATTTTTATTTCACACTACAGCAAAACAATACCGAATCACTAGCTATGCCGAGCATTCCGGGCTCGCGACACGCCCCAAAAAAGAAAAAAGTGAAATGGGATCCTAAAATAGATCCGATCTCACTTTTTATTTTTTACTGTATTTTGTTCAATACTGCCTGAGTATACAGCTTTATTCAGCTTCCCCTTCGTGTTTTTCCCTTGCTCTATATTGATCCCCATATCAGCGCGCAGCAATGCATTAATCAATCCCTTGACCGGCTGACCGTATGCTCTTTGACGCGTTCATCACCATCGGCTCCGCGCTCTGTCGGTCAAATATCAGATCAAAATGTTCATGATTCCTGCTGCAACGAAAGAATTATATAATAACACCGGAATACCACTTAGGGGCACTCCGGCTGCCATCCTTTCCCAAGGGATACACAGGGCTGCTTCATCATACTTTCTTTTTATCCACAATCCTGAGACACTCGAACTTTCTGCTTCTTCAGCCAAAAAACTGAAATGACCCTTGACTGCTTCATTGTGCGATCATCGTCTTTCTTTACAAACTCTGATCATCCACAGTCAAGGGTCATTTCTGAAAGTCCTTCGTATCTAACATCATTTTAAACCCCTCTTTCTACAGATTGGAACCGGTCTCCGTCTTCAGATACTGCCATGCCTTCCGTTCTGAAGGTCCTTTACCAGGGCTGTGTTACCTGTTCACTGGTATCACCCTTTCTGTTTTCT
>CAZYQB010000346.1:0-2294 GCA_964649595.1 uncultured Oscillospiraceae bacterium
GGGTCATCTCGTTGAAATCTTAGTATCTAACATCATTGGTTAACCTCTCTTTCTACAGAATCAAACCCCAACACTGCTCTGATCCTGATTGGTATTGAAAGTGTTCACTGGTATCACCCTTTCTGTTTTCTGATTACATTATAGTGCAAAACTACTCATTTTTCAAGCTCGCATTTTACACAAAGTTCAGAATATGAGCATTATGCAAATCAGAGAATTTATCCATGCCCCATTGACCTAAGCATTGGCTTTTGATATAATGATAATGTTGGGCTGCTTTATAAGCAGCTCATTTTTATTTATAACCTTTGAAAAAAATGCGCCAACTGTATTTTTTCAGCCGACGCATTTTCTCAAATTCATATCGATTTATTCATTTCTCAGCGGTCTGTCGAGCAGATGCACATTGCCGAACAGTCTGTAGTTGACAAAATGCCATTCGGGAATATGCGTGTTCTCGGGAGCATCCGGCAGATCACCGAAATGCTTCACACCCTTGATGTGCAGCGGACTGGTGAGTTTGAAGTCCCCCAGATAGTAATGATGCGGTCCATAGAGATTAAAACCACTGTTTATCAGCCGCACCTGCACGGTATGCGCTCCGGCAGTCATTGCAGGCACATTCAAACTCCAATCCGCACCGTAGGCATAGCCGGTCATAGCTCCGTCAATGGATACAGCCGCTGCTGCACCGTCGATGCCCGTCAAAAGCATCGTGCTCGCAGGCATATCCTGCACAAGTTCAACTGTCTTTTCCAGCGTGACGCTCCTGCAAAATCCATAACCCGATGTGATAAGATTTCCGTTGTCGTCCACAGCCTGCATATTTTCCGTATCAAATCGGCATAGAAAATGCCTGTCATCCTTTTTGCGGCACTGGCTTGGAATTCGGCGCTCTCCTTCAAACGAAGCCACTTTCCATTCGGACTGCTGTGGCGTACCCGGTGCCGTTTCATCTGTTTTTGCGCCGGATGCAATCAGCACGTTTGTATACTCTCTTCTGCCGATTTTAACGCCGCTTTCGGTTTTCACCGCCTGCTGTTCAAAGGTTTCCTCATCAGTCAGATCATATATCCAACCCGCCGCATTCAGCGCATCGGTCAGCGCAAGCAGCGAAAGGCTGTCTCGCGCTGCGCGCACATCGGGCAACTCATCACCGCTGTGATCGTTCATCGCCCGTGATTCGCTCGGCACAAAGTCTGCCATTGCACCGCGCGCAGGGATCACTACCAGCACATCCGCCTTCTTCCACGAATCAATGCCGTCCGCCTTTTTCCTGAGCCTTCTGAGCATCTCCGGATAGACCTCGCTCCATGTCAAGTCACACGGACGGGACGGCGGCCAATCGGTCATACTGCTTTCATCCAGCTTGAACTGCTGAATATGCATAATAAAGGTATCGATTCCCAACTTCGCCAGCGTAAACAAATAGCCTTCCTCATCCTGCGGACTGGTTCCCCACCCGCTGCCTGCCATCGCTTCGCACATGGCGTGTCCGTCGCCGAACTGCAGCGATAGACTCACAGGCAGACGTGCAAAAAAACTGTGCGGAATGTATCTCTCCAGCGAATCAATGCCCGGCAAGCTGAAGCTTTTAAGCGAAGCAATGGCGCTACCTGAATAGCTGACCTGAAAATACGGATTTTCCTCACCCTTGAGATGACCGGTATACTTTTTGCCGTGCGCATCGCACCAGCGGCGAATAGGCACATAGAAGCGCTCCTGCAAAAGCCGGGTTAGATGCTGCCAGTATTCAACGCGGATTTCTTCACAGCCTGGCATATCCTCAAACAGCGCGCGAGTGCGGAATTTCTCCGGCATATCCGCACACCACGGAGTATTTCCGGTATAACTGGCGCTGCCGCCCGAAGCAAAGCCTACCTCATCGGTAAAGAAGCCGGTCACATATTCAAACGCCTCTGGATCGAGCATGGATGCATATCTCTCATGCGTTAGGGCTATAAATGCCTCCACTGTGCCGACCTCAATGGAGCTTACACCCGGCTTTTCGCTTACGGTCAGATCCTCATGCAGTACGCGCACCCGAAATTCGGGATGCTCCGCCATGACCTGTCCGCCCGCCGTGCCGCTGGGCCAGCCATCCTCATCATACAGCCAGAATTCCACGCCTTTTTCCTTTGCATGGAGGATAACCCTCGAGAGAATGTCCATATACTCCTTGGATAAGTATTCGGGATTGCCCGGATAAAATCTCGGATGAAATACTACGCCGTCTAGCCCCAGCCGCTTCATCTGATCCATTTGAGCATTGAGCGCCGCCTCATCCAACGGTG
>CAZYQB010000347.1:0-2287 GCA_964649595.1 uncultured Oscillospiraceae bacterium
TTTCCCTTCTCCCGTCCGTTTATCAAGTATACTCCCACTTGGCCGCGCTCCTTCATGCCGGCAAAGCAGAGCCAGCGCAATCTGATCGCACACATGAAGCTGATCGCCGTTGAACCGCTGATTCGAAACAAGCGTCTGGTGCTGATCGACGACTCCATTGTGCGCGGCACACAGCTGCGCGAAACCACCGAATTCCTCTACAACAGCGGCGCCAAGGAAGTACACATCCGTACCGCCTGCCCGCCCATTCTGCGCGGCTGTAAATACCTCAACTTCTCGCGCACCAAGTCGGAATACGACCTGATCGCACGCCGTGTACTTGCCATGCTCGAGGGAGACCTCAACGAAGAGCAGTTGCGCGAAAAGCTGGAAATATACACCAATCCCGACACCCCGGAATATGCCCGCATGGTCGAGGAGATCCGCAAGGAGATGAAATTCACTTCTCTTTCCTTCCAGCGTCTGGATGATATGCTCGCTTCCACCGGTATTCCTGCCTGCAAACTGTGCACCTACTGCTGGAACGGCAAGGAGTAATCTATTTTTTAAGCTGTCTTATTTTTATGCCCCGGTATATATGCAACCGGGGATTTTCTTTATATTCTGCTTCATACTTGAAGATGCAGGCATATAATGCTATAATGTGAAAAGCTGTCCACAATGATTATCTCGAGGTGATTTGTTTTTTGATTTCTTATCTTGCTCGGAAATTCATTCCGAATTTCGATCAAACCTCCTCCGCCGAAGTGCGCACCGCTTACGGAATGCTTGCCGGAACGGTCGGAATTGCACTTAATGCGCTCCTGTGCCTCATTAAGCTGATCGCAGGTTTCCTCTCCGGCTCTATCGCCATTACTGCCGACGCGCTCAACAATCTGTCAGATGCCGGTTCCTCCGTCGTCATGTTGATCGGCTTCAAGCTGTCGGCAAAAAAGCCCGATCCGCATCACCCCTTCGGTCACGGGCGCGTCGAATACCTGACCGGACTGATCGTATCGTTTATCATCATGCTGATGGGCTTTGAATTGCTGCGCAGCTCCATTGAGAAGATCCTCTCGCCGCAATCTATTTTGTTCTCTCCGCTGACCGCAGTTATACTACTCGTCTCGATTGCCGTCAAGGGCTATATGTTCGCCTACAATCGAACACTCAGCCGCCGCCTGTCCTCGCCCGCCATGGAAGCCACCGCTGCCGACAGCCGTTCGGATGTACTGGCGACCTCACTGATCCTTCTCGCCATGCTGATCTCCCACTTCACTTCCCTCTCAATTGATGGGTGGGCAGGTCTTATCATCTCCGTCACCATCATGTATGCAGGCTACTGCGCCGCGCGCGATACCATCAGTCCGCTGCTGGGTCAGGCACCTGACCCGGAGCTGGTGAAAAGCATCCGCCGAAGAGTACTCGCCACGCCGGACGTAATCGTCATTCATGACCTGATCGTTCACGATTACGGTCCGGGGCGCCGTATGGTATCGCTGCACGCAGAGGTTCCTGCAAGCGGTGATATGCTGTCTCTGCACAATAGTCTGGATAAGCTTGAACGCCAGCTCAAAAGCGAACTGGGCTGTGACGCAGTGATTCACATGGACCCGATCGTAACCGACGATGAACGCATTGCACCGCTTGAGCAGCAGATCACCGAGCTGATCGCCGAGCGCATCGATTCAAACATTCATCTGCACGATTTCAGAATGATCGTAGGCGCGCGGCATATTAACGTGATCTTCGATGCAGTGGCTCCCTTCAACTTCCGATTGTCCGATGAACAGCTGCGCTACGCCATCATCGATCTGCTGCACGAGGAGATCGACGAAACCCTTCATGCCATCGTACAAATCGACCATGACCTTACCGCATAGCACACACCCTCAGCAAAGGAGAGTATATCATGCAGATTACCGGAACTACCCGCGAAATCCATTACAGAGGACACACCATCCTCTTTATGAATCAGCGCTGCCGCGGCTGGTCGCACCGATATGCCTATATGGACGGCGACGAGACTATGTCCAACGCCGCGTGCGGCATCTTCTCCATCGCACACGCCTCCCAGTGGATGACCGACAAAGCCATCGACCCTGTTGCTCTGGCAGACTATGCCTGCTCCTGCGGCGGACGCGGCGACGACGGCACCGATCGTCCCGTGCTGCTCAACCGTATGCAGGCGTGCGGCATGGCGCAGGAGATGGGCTTCCGGTATGAAAACGGCGGTCACATGAACGACGCAGACCGCTTGTTTGAACACATCTCCAAGGGCAACACCGCCATCTGCAATCTGAGAATC
>CAZYQB010000348.1:0-2260 GCA_964649595.1 uncultured Oscillospiraceae bacterium
TTGCGGTTGGCGTAACCTTTGCATTTCTTGATGTGTCGATCATCCCCGCCATTCTACTGATCGGCGTGACCACCTTCCTGCTCTCCGCGGCAGGCATCAAAATCGGCAACCGGTTCGGTGAAAAATACAAATCCAAGGCGGAACTGGCGGGCGGCATTATTCTGATTGTCATGGGCATCTCTATCCTGCTTGATCATACCGGCATCTTGTAACGGGAGGGATCGTATTGGCAGATTCAAATATCACCAAGCGTGCGCTTGCAAATGCGCTGAAAGAACTTATGCGAACCGTTCCCTTCGCTAAAATCAGAGTTGCCGACATCTGCGAAAAATGCGCCATGAACCGCAAAAGCTTCTATTATCACTTTCAGGATAAATACGAGCTCATAAACTGGATCTTCGATATGGAGTTCATTGAGCTGATTGATCGCGAAAACGCAGACCAGTCCATAGAAGAAATGACGGATCTCTTTCGCATCCTGTATGACAACAGGGCATTTTATCGCAATGCCTTGTCCGTGCAGGGTCAGAATTCCCTGAGTGAACACATTCGCGAAATCGCATTGCCGATTTTGCAAAGCAGAATGAAAGAAGCGTTATCGGAGGATGAATATCCGGGATTCTATGTCGAATTTTTCCTCGATGCGCTGCTCGGGGCGATTGTTCACTGGATCAAGGATGAAAACTGTGAGCCGCCGGAAGAATTTATTCCGCACTTCTTTTCCTGTATTCTTTCAACAACAAAATATATCCTGAAGAAGTATTCCGATTAACCGGAATACAGCAAAGCGCCGGACGCAGCATCCGACGCTTTTTTGTATTCATTTTTTCAGGGATTCCGACAGGATCGATCTCAGGTCATGTTCAAACAGATTCCAGTTTCCGATAACCTGTCCGTTTGCCAGCGCGAAAAAGGAACCGTCCGCCCTGAAGCCCGCCGAACAGCAGTCGTCCGAAATGATGGTGTCAATGCCCAGCACATCCTGAATCATGTCCCACAGGATGGTAGGGAATTTCTGCCCCTCGCGCTTGCGGAGCACATAGTCATAGACGATTTCACGTTCGCTTGCAGAACAGCTCTCGTCCGGTATCAGAGCCGTAATTGGAGCGTTCAGGCTCTGTATGTCGTAAAGCATATTATCGTTGAGTATATCCTTCAGATCACCGCCTGTATACTCTTTGTAGACGGCGTACAGCAGCTTACGGCTGCGCAGCTCGGCGCAGAGAACGTCGGCATTTTCATCCAAGCCGATACTAAGCATGATATGCTTTTGCTTGGCGATTTCCTCCAGCAGTTCATCGCTGATCAGGTCGGGATTGCACAGTAGAACAAAAGCACAGTCATTGTGTCCAGCCAGCAGCTCGATCACATCCACAGTAAGGTTTTTGGCACGGATCACCAATCCTTTCAGTTCCACCGCCGCACTGTGGGTATTTATCGGCGTATCTATGATTGTTGAGGCCGTTGTTGACGTTGTTACCCTTATCTTTGAAAAGAAATAAGCTGCTTCGGGCTGTCGGATGGAGAGTCCGGCAGCCCTTTCCTGTTACACTGAGAAAGAAGGAACTATATGAGCATTCGTTACTTTACGTCCGAGTCCGTTACAGAAGGACACCCGGATAAAATCTGCGATCAGATTTCTGACCGTATCCTGGACGAGCTTCTCAAGCATGATCCCGAGAGTCGTTGTGCCTGTGAAACCACCGTCGAGCCGGGAGCCGTTCACGTCATGGGCGAGATCACTTCCACTGCCATCGTAGATTATGAAGCCTGCGCTCGGGAAGTTATCCGCAACATCGGCTACACCAAAGATGAATACGGTTTTACTGATCGATGCAGCTTCTCCAGCAGCCTTCATACACAGTCTACAGATATCGCAATGGGCGTGAATAACGCGCTGGAGAGCCGTGAGATGGAAGATTCGGACATCGGCGCGGGCGATCAGGGCATGATGTTCGGTTATGCCTGCAATGAAACGACCGAACTGATGCCGCTGACTATCTGCTGCGCCAATGCTTTGACCAAAGGTCTGACTACTCTGCGCAAGAGTGGAAAGCTGCCGTATCTGCGCCCGGACGGAAAATCTCAGGTGACCGTTGCTTATAAGAACGGCAAGCCTATCGGTATCTCTGCCATTGTCGTTTCCACACAGCACGACCCTGATGTAGACATTGAAACGCTGCGCAGAGACATTGAGCAGCTGCTGATCCGCTGCGTTATCCCGGTCAATTTTCTGCTGCCCGATGTCCGCATCTATATC